>DASPRG010000132.1:0-5027 GCA_035624555.1 Thermodesulfovibrionales bacterium | reverse complement strand
CGATGCCGATCCCAATATAAGAAATCTGCCTGCTGTCCTCTTTCTGTCCACAAGAGCGCGCAACAGAGGGAAGAGCGAGTGCATACGCTGGATCTCATCAATGATCACGAGTGTATCTTCAAACTGGCTGAGATATAACTCCGGGTCTTGCAGTTTATTCAGGTCGGAAGGAAGTTCCAGATCAAGATAAATAACCTTTCTTTTCATCTTGTTCTTAATCATTTTTGCGAGTGTTGTTTTCCCGACCTGGCGCGAACCCAGTATATCCACAACAGGATATCTCATCAGGGATTTTTCGACTCTCTCCTGCAGTAACCTTTTTATCATGCTTGTATTTTAAAAGATAAGCTTTCAATTTGCGAGGTAAATCTTTATGGTTACAATGTTTCAAAATCCATCAAGCTGAAAAGGTGAAGTAGCAACACCCCAGAGAAAGTCATCTTTCTTTAACATCCTTTATTAAAGCATATTCTTAAAAAAGGAGGCCCTCCCCGAAGGGAGGGCTGAGGGTTAGCAGAGCTCTCTATCAGAGCTGCTAAAGGGCAACCTGCAGGGTTAACTGGACTCTTTTATCATTGGACTTGTCAGGCTGTTTATAATTTACTGTATCATAATCAAGAAGGATCATATTCTGATGTTGCTTGTCTAAATGATAGGCAACACCTGCAATGTATCTGCTGTTCTCATCATCTTTCTGATGTCTGTTAGGGTCAAAATAATCATACCGTCCAATGACACTGAATTTCTTATTAGGTTTTAATTCTGCAAAGACTGAATAACCATCTTTTTTAAATTCATCAGCACCGCTCTGGTTACCTTTACCCCAATAGTACTGCCCTGTCAATACAACATATTCATGCTCAAAGCTCACGAATCCGAGATTCACTTGCCACTCAGGTGGTTCTGTCGCCTTATTACCTTTCCCCGTTATTCCAAAGTAAGAGAGCTGGAGTCCGGGAACGATGTCAGGTAAGGGTCTCACTGTGAGCCTTCCTTCTAAAACTTTATTGCCATTGTTTTCTGCTGCATGATATCCTGCACCATTCATAACTGATAGCGCCATACTCCCGTAACGGCCAGGATAGGCACTATTTACGTTTTTCTGATACTCCTCATTTATCAGACCACCTAAAAGAGAGACAAAGTTTATTCCGACATCTGCTGAATTGAAAGTGTTATTTCTCTCAACAAACATTGTATCCTGACAGCGGTACCAGTTCAGATTCTCTTCATAGTCAAGCCACGGCATATGAACTTGACCAAACTCAATAAAGGGCTTGGTCAAGAAGGCAAAATCAGGGAGATTAAACTGACCATACATGTACTTTATCCTCACTGCAAGAGAGCCTGTATAGTCATCTGCAGGATCATCCTTTACTGTAGTCACATCAAGGGTCATCCTGCTAGTGAACCATGGGAGAAAGTCCTTCTTCACTGTAAGATAGCCCCTTTTTATCGTAAACTGACTGTATCCTGTGCCATTATCATTATCACCTTTTTCCCCATTTTGATAAGACAGGTACCAAAGAAGTCCGAATTTGAAACCCTTGAGCGCCTTAATTATTCCTTCGAGATCTTTTGACTCCTCCTGTTGTGCCCCAATAAGAGATGCTGCGTCCTCTTTAGTTAATACTCCTTTTTCAACAAGCTTGTTGACAACGGCATCCTGGGTGTCTGCAGCTATAGCCGTTCCTGCCAAGATCAACACTGCACACAAGCATAAAACAAAAACATATAACCTACTTCTCATACACATACCTCCTTTTCATTTAAGATTAAGACCTGCAAAATGAGAATCTGGGAAATCAATATTTGTAAAGTAGTATGCTGACCGATTGTTACAAGAATATTAAGGGGATATGAATTTTAGGTTAAGGCTGGAATGATGATTTTTACTGTTGTCCCTTTACCTGGTATGCTTTCTATTTCCATCTCCCATCCATGAGCCTTCACAAGGTGCTTAACAATTGCGAGGCCAAGACCTGTACCTCCGAGCTCTCGTGAACGGGCTTTGTCTACTCGATAAAATCTCTCTCCAAGGCGAGATAGATGTTTCTTGGGAATACCTATGCCAGTATCCTCCACGCAGATTTCGATATAATCGAAATCTGCGAGTTCGGAGTATTGAGTTTTTAGTTCGGAGACTATTTTCTCTGGACTCCGAACTCCTAACCTTGAACTTTGAACTCTTACTGTAACTCCTCCTTGCTCTGTAAACTTGATCCCGTTGTCTACAAGATTAAGGAGTATCTGGATCAAACGATTCCTGTCTGCTTTTATCTCATGGAGACCCGGAGCTATCTCCTTTTTAAGATACAGTCCCTTGCTCTGGGCTTTCTCCCTCAAAGTTTCGAAGGCAGAATCTATGACAGTATCAAGATTAACGGTCTCCTTTTCTATCTTAATATCCCCGAGTTCTATCCTTGAGAGGGTAAGCAAATCGCTTACGAGCGAATTTAAACGCTCGCTGTGGTTCTTTATGGTTTCCAGAAATTTATACGCATTCTCTCTGTCATCAAGGGCACCTTCAAGAAGAGTTTCAGCAAAACCCTTTATTGCAGTAATAGGAGTTTTTATCTCATGAGAGACGTTTGCCACAAAATCTTTTCTTATATCCTCAAGTTGCTTGAGTCTTGTGACATCATGAAATGCTAAAACCACTCCTGATAATTCCCCCCTGATTGAATAGGGTGCAGCAGTCATCATTACATATAGTTCTTTTGGATATGCTACCTCAATCTCGCGTGATATGCTTTCCTTGGTTTCAACCACCCTATCTATAGCCTCCATAAGCTCTGCTTTCCTCAGGGTCTCCATCACTGTTTTCCCCTCAATGCTTGACTCAATACCGAAAAGGCTTTTCAAGGCTGAATTACTTAACATTATCCTGCCTTTTGGATCTGTCAACATTAACCCATCGGACATATTCATAAGGATCGCCTCTATCATATGTTTCTCTTCTTCACTTTGTTTAAGTCTGTTCTTGAGTTCTTGAGCCATATTGCTGACATTCTTTGTTAGTTCTCCAAGCTCGTCTTCTCTTCTTGGTAAAAGTCTTTTCCTGAAATTCCCTGATGCAACTTCTTTTGAAAAAGCTGCGATCTCCTCTATAGTTTTCACAATCCTGCCAGTCAGCACGAGACCTATCAGAAAGACTATTAAGAGAGACACAAAAGATGCAGTAAGGATTTGGATCTTTACCTTGCGGACAGCAACCTCGATATCATGAAGAGGTACAGACATTCTCAGGAATCTTTTCTGTGAGTCCTTTGTGATTGCCAAAGCGAGATAGAATAAATTCTTATGAATAGTTTTACTGAACCTGATAGAACTTCCCATACCACTCGTTTCTGCTTCCATAATCTCCGGCCTGTTCGAATGATTTTCCATGAGAGATGAAGGCTCATCAGAGTCGCCCAAAACTTGACCTGAGCTATCAATGATTGTTATTCTTGCCCCTGTCTTGTTCTTATATTCCTTGCAGAAAACATCGAGATTATTCTGAAAAGATACCGGGATATCTTCAGCGATCAAACGGGACTGTACGGCAAGATTCTCCTTTAGTTTTAAGATATAGTTATCCTTGATTACACCTGAGAGATAATTCCCAAGGACGATAAGCAGGATAGATGCTAAAATGAAATACGAGAAGAAGATTCTCTTTAAGAGAACTCGTTTCATTACTTCACGTCAAAGAAATATCCAATACCACGTAGCGTCTTGATATACCTCGGATGAGCAGGGTCCTCCTCAATATGGGCTCTTAACCTACGGATATGGACATCAACAGTCCTCGGCTCAACAAATGCCTCGTCGCTCCATACAGCATCGAGAAGCTGTTCCCGGTTAAATACCTTTCCCTTTCTTTCAGCAAGAAAGAGAAGGAGTTTAAACTCTGTTGCACTCAATTTAATGGATTTACCTCTAACAGAAACAGTATATCTTTCCTTGTCTATGACAAGTTCTCCTGCCTTCAGTATCTTTTCAGGGGCAGGTTTTTCCATTGATCTTCTCAGGACTGCCTTAACCCTTGCCAATAACTCTCTTGGACTAAAGGGTTTTGTAACATAATCATCTGCTCCCATCTCCAGGCCAAGTATCTTGTCCACCTCTTCTCCCTTTGCAGTAAGCATAATGACAGGCAGGGACTCTGTCTTTGGATCATTTCTTAAAATCCGACAGAGTTCAATACCTTGAATTCCTGGAAGCATAAGATCCAGGACAACAAGATCATATCTTCCCTTCCTGATCTTTGTAAGGGCTGTTTCACCATCTAAGGCTGAGTCTACACTGAAGCCTTCTTTTTTAAGATTATATGATATGAGATCAACGAGGTCAGCCTCATCATCAACAACGAGGATATGCCTTGGCGTGTCCATGTAAATAATTTTAGTATAGCAGTTATCTATTCAAAGATAACCGAAAAGCTCAGGATAGTAACAAGTCTTTTATTATCTTCTCTGATACGCCTTTATGTATCCTCACCTTTCCTATTGTCTCAGGAAGGATGAATTTCAACTCTCCTGCAACAGTCTTTTTGTCAAGCTCCATGTATGAGAGAATATGTTCAATATCTATATCTGATGGCATCTCTGAAGGTAAGCCGTATGAATCAATAAGAGTTTTTATCCTGAATACCTTATTTTTATCAAGAAAGTTAAGCTTACTGGAAAGCTCCGCCTCAAGGCACATACCAACAGCAACTGCCTCTCCATGAAGATATCTTCTATATTCTGTAGCAGTTTCTATCGCATGGCCAATCGTATGTCCAAAATTCAGAACTGACCTTAATCCTGACTCTCTTTCATCCCTCGACACAACCTCTGCTTTTATCTCGCATGAGCGTTTAATGATATGCTTCAATGCATCAATGTCAAGATTGAGAATTTCTTGTTTCTTTGTTTCAAGGAAACCAAATAGCTCCTCATCCCATATCACACCATATTTAATTACCTCAGCGAGTCCTGCAAGGAATTCTCTTTTCTCCAAGGTTTTCAGTGTTTCCACATCAATCCAGACGAGTCTTG
>DASPRG010000124.1:0-2625 GCA_035624555.1 Thermodesulfovibrionales bacterium | reverse complement strand
GTGAGGGGAGATTTATGGAGATATGGAGAATAGATTTATTCAAAAATCCCCCTCCATCCCCCTTTGCCAAAGGGGAAAATGTCCAGAAAGATTCCGGACAAGAATTTAGGCACTCAAGACATTACATTAAGTGGAGAGATGTCCGAGAGGCTGAAGGAGCACGACTGGAAATCGTGTGTGGGGTCTTAAAAACCTCACCGAGGGTTCAAATCCCTCTCTCTCCGCCTCTGAAACTAGTTGAACATTACGAGTTTTTAAGGAGTACATAAATAAGGCATCGTTATTAAAAAATCTCCCCTTACACCTCTTTGGAAAAGAGGGGTATACCTCCCTTTGGCAAAGGGAGGTTAGGAGGGATTTTATAATTAACTCAGTTTCCAACTGTGGTTGGAAGTTTTAGCGCAGCCAGGGAAGGGCACTATGCAACGGATTGGTGTGAACCCCGTCAGATCCGGAAGGAAGCAGCGGTAAGCATTTTATCTGTGTGACATAGCAGGTCTTTTCCTGGCTGCCAAAAAGACAAAAACTAAAGGGTTCGAAGATTCAATGGTTCAAGAGAAAAGTTAATCGCTTGAACCCTTGACCCCTTGAACCCTATGATCAATTAACTCGAAAAAATAAGACAAATGAGCTATTTAGTACTGGCAAGGAAGTGGAGACCTCAAGGGTTTGATGACCTCATCGGCCAGGAACCCATAATCCGAATTCTTAAAAATTCAATAGATCAAGGAAAGGTTGCTCATGCCTATCTCTTTTCTGGGCCGAGAGGTGTAGGGAAAACCTCAACAGCAAGGATACTCGCAAAGGCGCTGAACTGCAAAAATGGTCCGACATCTAACCCGTGTGGCATATGTGCATCATGTATATCAGTAACAGATGGTTATTCAATTGATGTGATGGAGATAGACGGCGCATCGAACAACAGCGTCAATGACATAAGAGACCTCAGGGAGAGGGTCAAGTATGCACCCTCAGGAGGAAGATACAAAGTCTATATTATTGACGAATCTCATATGCTCTCAGATGCTGCATTTAACGCCCTCCTGAAAACCCTCGAAGAACCACCACCCCATGTTGTTTTTGTCCTTGCTACAACAGCTCCGAAAAAGATTCCATCTACAGTGCTCTCCCGCTGTCAACATCTTCCTTTCAGAAGAATAGCCGGTCAGGAGATAAAAGAGAGACTGAAAAAGATATCCCTTGCCGAGAATATAAACATCTCTAGTCCTGCACTGGAAATGATTGCAAGAGCTGCTGATGGAAGCCTCCGTGATTCACTCACAATCCTGGATCAACTCTCATCCTTCTCATCTGATATAAAGGAGCTTGATGTTAAAGACTTATTGGGGATAACGGACTTTGGACTACTTTCGCAGATTTCAGTAGCCCTTATTGAGGGGAAGAGAGAGGAAATACTGAAGATTATAGAGGAACTCATTGAACAGGGTACTGATATCAAATCCTTTGTGAAAGAACTCGTCCAGTTCTTCAGAGACCTGCTTGTCTCGAGTATCGTTAAAAAACCAGAGGAAGTACTCGATTTAGGTAAAGAAGAGATAGATGTGATTAAAGATATTGTGGGCAGTACATCTGAAGACCAGCTCACCCTTCTCCTCTCAGAAATACTGAAGGCAGAAATAGATGTGAGAAATGCATCAGCACCACGGCTTGCTCTTGAAATGTCTCTCATCAAGGCAAGTTTCTTGAGCAGCATAAGGCCCCTGAAAGAAATCTTGGAAAACATAGAGGTATATACAAAAGATTCATTGCCTGAGATCAAAAAGTCTGTCCCCCCTAAGTCTGAAATAGAGCCGCATACATGTCATGCTGAACTCATTTCAGTCCCGAATCAAGTTCGGGAAGACCTGAATCCAGTTCAGTGTGACAAAAAGAAAGTATCCACTGAAGTCGCATCAGATGGTTTCTGGGAAAAGGCTATAAAGAAGATAGATGCACCCCTTGCCTCTAAGCTATCAAGGGCAGAGTTTAAACTCACAGGAGATGAACTGAAGATCATTCTCAATGGTGGTGACTCGCTCTTTGCTGACTCTATTAGAAAAAATTTCCAAATGATAGAAAAGATTTTCTCTGAAGAAATCGGGACAAAGGTAAAGATAAAGATAGAGACAGTAAAAGAAAAGAGAATACCCAAAAAAGACCTGAAGGAAAAGGTAATGGTAGAGCCAATAATTAAAGAGGCCCTTGAACTCTTTGAGGGAAGGATTGCAGATGTGATTCCGATAACAGAGCAGAGAGGGCAGAACACAGGAGGAAAAGGAGATGTCGAAAAAGATGTTCGGGAACATAATGCGTGAGGCCCAGAAGCTTCAGGCCGAAATGATGAGAATGCAGGAGGAGGCAAAGACCAAAACTGTTGAAGCAACAGCCGGAGGCGGCATGGTCACTGCTGTTGCAAACGGTGCAGGTGAACTCATATCACTGAAGATAGAGAAAGACGTTGTGAATCCTGATGACGTTGAAATGCTCCAGGACCTCATCATTGCAGCAGCAAATGAGGCTTTACGCCGTGCTCATGAGATGGTCAACAGTGAAATGTCAAAATTGACAGGAGGACTACAGCTTCCGGGACTCGGAGGGCTGGGGAATCTTTTTGGGAAATAACAA
>DASPRG010000119.1:0-5815 GCA_035624555.1 Thermodesulfovibrionales bacterium | reverse complement strand
CCGATAAGAACTACGAAATAAATAGTGCAAACGTTGACTGGAAAATAATGATCTCCGTTCGAAGTGTTGTATCTATCTGCAATGTTCTTTACCTGAAGTATTTCATCTAAGATACCGTTCTAACCAAGATTATTCATAAATTTTCCTGATTGAACTGAGGATAGAAAATTTTCGCTCATTCTCGGTCCCAATTCCGAAAGCTTTCGGAATCGGGACCTCCGAGGCTTTTGCCTCTTTATATTTACATGCTGTATTAGACTATCGGCAAAAGAAACCGCTCAAATACTCTATCCTCAGTTTGGTGTAGTCCATTTTATGAATAGTCTGAGCTAACCTTTAAGTTGTTTTTAACGTCTGATATAATAAAAGAAAGAAAGGATCAAGGGGTTTTTCAATGGTGAAGAAAGAAATAAGGAATGCTTCAAGCAAAGGGAGATGGATATGAAAAGGGCTATTTGTATTGTTTTTGCTGTTTTAATACTGCTCTCTGTAAGTATCTCGCCTGTGTTCGCAGACAGAAGGGGACACGGGGGACACTATCACGGGTCGCACTTCGTTTTTAGTGGAGGTGTCTGGATCGGGCCAGGATGGGGTGGATGGGGTCCATGGTGGGGCCCTTCGTATTATCCGTACTATCCATACTATCCGTACTACCCATACTACCCTTACTATGCAGAACCACCCGTTGTCATCCAGCAGCAGCCTCCGGCATACGTAGAGCCGACCCCGCAGCCAGAGGAACAGTATTACTGGTATTACTGTCCGAATCCCCAGGGCTACTATCCATATGTGAAAAAGTGTCGTAGTGGCTGGTTGAAGGTAATTCCGCCAGCTCCACCAGACGAGAAGGAGTGAAGACATGATGAAACGCAACATAATCAACATAATCGTCTTTTTATCTCTGGCCATGTTGACAGTAACCGGATGTGCGACCATTCCAAGCGGTCCCAGTGTTATGTCCCTGCCAGGTCCTGGAAAGACCCTTGAGCAGTTTCAGGCTGATGATGCCATTTGCAGACAGTGGGCAGCACAGCAGATCGGTCTGTCCCCTCAGGAGACTGTCAATCAGAATACTGCCACAGGGGCCGCCGTTGGTACAGCTATCGGAGCAGGCCTCGGCGCAGCTATTGGCGCTGCCTCAGGGCATGCAGGTAGTGGCGCAGCTATTGGGGCTGGCACTGGACTTCTTGTTGGAACTACTTCAGGCGCCAACGCCGGGCAGTTTTATGGACGTGAGGCACAGCGCAGGTACGACATTGCATATATGCAGTGCATGTATGCTAAAGGGAACGATATTCCGGGGTTTGTGACACGGCCTCGCCGTTCACAGAGAATTGTGCCACCACCTCCACCCCCAGGCTCAGACTATTCTACGCCATACCCAGATACGCCGCCGCCGGCGCAATAGCGATGATGAATTTAAGACTGAAGCTTTAAAAAAAACTCGAGGGGACTGTCTTAGATTTACGGACGGAGCATAGCGGAGTCGTAGAACCGGGACTGTCCCCGGCCAATGATTAATTCACATTTTATATATTCTAACGCCTGGTATTTGCTCGAAGTGTTTATCGAGGGTAAAGATAGAGAGTTTGTGTTCAAGGCAGATGGTAGCAATAAAAATATCTGATAAAGGAAGATTTACACCTTTTTTCTTAAGTGTTGCTGAGAGTTCTCCTGCTTTTTGCCATAGCGGTTGTGTCATTTCAACATACGGCAAAATTAACAATGTTTCAAGCAATGTAGCCTTTTCATCTTCTGTCTTGACGCCTTGGATGATTTCAAAGAGGACTATGCCGCAGGTCCAAACGACATTCTTTATAATTAATTCTGAGAGCTTGTCTCCAGTTTCTGAGTGTTGCTTGAAGAACTCGATCCATACACTTGTATCAACCAGAACGCCGATGTTTTTTTCGTTCAAGTATTTCCTCCCTTTTCTTTTGTGTCTCTAATTCTCTTTCTTCTTCTTTTTCCCAGTCGTAGTCAATTTGAATCTTTCCCCTAAGAGAGAGCAGTTCCTTTACCTTTTTCTGACGGATATATTCTTTCATGGCGGTAGTTATAGCTTTTGTCTTAGACTTTTCACCAGAAAGTTTCTGCACCTCAGAGACGAGATCATCAGGTATGTTTAATGTTGCACGCATATTATTCACCTCCTTGATATGCTTTTATTATATGCAATATGAGTCTGCCTGTCAAGAGGTGATCTCAATGTGAGCAGTATTCATGTATGCCTTGTATCGGACCAGCCGATTCCAAATCTTATTCCTCTTAAAATGGCAGGCTTGATTCCAAAGAGAGTAATCCTTCTTGTAAGCCAATTATTTTGTAATATATTAAGTTAAGATTGAGTTTTAACAAAAAGGTAATGGAGAAAGGATTCAATATGAAAAATGTAAAATTATTTGTGAGTATAGTAATGGTCATAGTTTTGTTGCCTGCATGGTCTGTTGCTTTCACAGAAAAGGAGGGAAAAATGTCTGATGCTCTTTCTGTTATTCATAACCGTAAAAGTGTACGCAGTTTTACTGGGCAAAGTGTAAGCAAGGAGGTGTTAGATAAAATCATAAGGGCAGGGATGGCAGCACCGACTGCTGTGAACAAACAGCCCTGGGCATTTGTTGTTGTTACCGATCGGAAAACCCTTGACACCCTTGCTGCTGGATTACCGTATGCCAAAATGTTAGACAAGGCAGGAGCTGCAATTATTGTTTGTGCCATACCGGAAAAGGCACATGACAAACGTATGGAATTCGCAATTATTGACAGCACCTGCGCAAGCGAGAATATATTGTTAGCTACTGAAGCTTTGGGATTAGGTGCGGTTTGGACTGCTGCATATCCGTATAAAGACAGAATGGATGTTGCAAGAAAAGCCCTGAACATCCCACAAGACATTATTCCGCTGAATGTTATCCCTGTTGGACATCCCACAGGAACAGATAAACCAAAAGACAAATACAAACCTGAAAATATTCACTGGGAGAAATGGTAACTATCAGGAATGAATAAATGTGCCGGATAAAAAGAAGTAAAACAAAGTTGACAATGAACTTCTCATAACTAATGGAGGAGTATCATGCAGAGGAAGACTCTTTTTAGAAGGTGGGCCTTAAAGATCATTTAAACGGGCTTTTGATATGTCGAGAAAATCTTTCCCATTATCTAAAGTTTATGGCTTGCTTGAGCCGGGGCCGGTGGTGCTGCTCACGACCGCCAGCAAGACAAAGGCGAACATCATGACGATGTCGTGGTATACGATGATGGAGTTCGAACCACCGATTGTAGGTTGCGTGATTAGCAATCGGAACTACACGTTCAATATCTTAAAGGCGACTAAGGAATGCGTGATTAATATCCCGACGCTGGATCTGGCGGAAAAGGTAGTGGGCTGTGGAAACAGCTCCGGACGGAAAATCGACAAGTTCAAGGTCTTTGGACTAACCCAGGTGACTGCCTCATTCGTCAAGGCACCGCTCATCGGCGAGTGTTATGCGAATCTTGAATGTAAGGTTGTCGATGAGAAGATGGTAGCCAAGTACAATTTCTTTGTACTGGAAGTGCTGAAAGCATGGATCGACCCAACAAGGAAAGCCCCTCGGACGATTCATCATCGGGGGAGAGGTGTTTTTATGGTTGCCGGTGAGACGATCAAGTTGCCTTCAAGAATGAAATAGCTACACCTATACCTGCAACTCTGCAGAGCCGAACGCTTGTTCAGGACGTTGATTTCCGATAGCAATGTTGAGAGCCTGCAAAGTAGCATTGAGCAGGATAAAAGCTCTTGCTTTTTTCCACCACACAAAGCATAATAAGAGCATGAAAGTGGTGGAAAAAGATAAGGTCATAAGCGGTATGCTTCGCGATGAACTTAAGCGTTGTCAGGAAATGCTTGAAAGTCTTGAGAAGTCCATATCTGGGCTTCCTAAAGGTGCGATGAGCGAACGAAAAAAGCGCTACATGAACAAAGTGTACTCCTACTATTATCTGAAATATCGCGAAGGTGAGAAGGTTATCAGCAAGCACATACCTAATAGGGAAGTACAAGAGATCTTAAAGAAGCTTGCATTGAGGAAAAAATACGAAAAGGAAATGCAGTCTTATGAAAAGAAAATTGCCTATCTGAATAAGATCCTGCGTGCCGGCAAAAGAAGGAGACATGGAAATATCGCTTAAGAATAAGAACATTTTTACCTCCGAAGTCCAGGAACTTCTACGGGCGTTCTTTTTGGTCGGGTTCTTTGATGAATCCCTTCTGATCGGGAGCTGGGTAATGCCCCTGTATCAGGAAGCTTTCGGCATTTCTTATGTCTTACGCACAATGGACATAGATTTTGCGGTCAAATTTGTCTTTTCAGAGAGAGCTGAGAAAGTAGACCTTGAAAAGGTCATTACAGATCTGGGCTATATTCCTGTTGTCATGCGGTCAGGCATCCGCAGGTTTACTCGCGAAAATTTCACTGTTGAGTTCGTTGCGCATCGTAAAGGCGGAAGGAATAACCAGGTTGTATCAATCAGGAAATGGAACATCCAGCATCACCCCTTCCTTTTGTTGATCTTCTTTTCAGCTTCCCCTTCACAGCAGATTTTGGAAACTTCAAGGTGAGGGCGCCACTGCCTGAAGCCTTCTTTGTCCATAAATTGGTTACGGCCCAGAGAAGGCGGGGCGAGAGCAAGAAAGATAAGGACCTTGATCAATGTGCCGCTATTGCCCGGCAGCTCAATCCTAATCGATTGGATTCGGTTATGAAATCATTGAAGTTCAGCAAGAAGACGCAGAAAGCGTTGAGAGCGTCCTGCGAAGTAATTGATTTTCCTCCACAACAGTTAGGGTTAAAGTAAATATGTGGTGGAAATGATGAAAGTGAGAATGTATGTAAGCATTTTGAGCATTCGCGCAATGAGCATTCAGGGCAAATGAGACAACATCAAAAAACAAGACCTGACCCTATTATTCTATTTCCCACTAATTTATTCAAGCTTTCAAGCTTAGTATTACACACCTGATTAAGAGAGGATTTTTTAGCTGTACAATAACTACCTTTTGCAAAAGGGGAATCTCTGAGGCTTTTCTAAATAGCTTTCACCAGGCTTTCTTGAAACCCTTGTCTTTACCAAAGCCACCTTTCCCCCCGCGAAAGTCAGCTCTCGGGTGTTGGGGTCTTGCTTCAGCAACAATGAGTGGTTCTCCCATAAATGGTTTACCGTTTAGTCCTGAAATAGCCTTTTTGGCGTCATTCTCTGACCCCATCTCAACAAAACCAAACCCTTTAGTTCGTCTTATTTTTACTGATATAACTTCTCCGTAATCTGAGAAGAGATTCTTTATGTCTTGTTCTGTTGCATTTGAAATATTCGTAACATAAATTCTTTTCCCCATTTCATCTCCTTTTTTCTTAATTAAAATATCCTGAGAATTTAACGCTATCAAAACTATGTTTAGTTGTCAATTAAAAGAAGGGATATGATATCCCTGAGGAGAATAGTAAATCTATGACAAAATGTATAAAGACACTTACACCTGCTATTATGCAGGTTCGGGACGCAATGAGATTTGAAGATTACTCTTAGCAACAGTGAATCTATCTGTGGTTCGGGTTTTTGATAATAATACGGGAAGTGTCCTGACTTATTTCCAGAAACTTGCCCTTTGCTTCTGACCTCTCTTTGTTTGATCGCTGACCTCTGATGCATTGCAAAACCCTTATATTTTGAGCTATATTACGTCATCATCCCGGAGGAGGGGTGTGAGAAATTTTAAGAAGTATTCGGGAATATCAGAGCCTGTTTCCTAAAAGGGAATAGGCTTTTTTGTTTT
>DASPRG010000102.1:0-2094 GCA_035624555.1 Thermodesulfovibrionales bacterium | reverse complement strand
AGTTTCTCTTACACTGAGGAGAGGAAAAGTTGACTTTCCATCAGGGCTGAGTTTGTCCCCAAGTTTGTCAGTTACACTGGGGTGAATGTTCATAATGATACTACCATCTTCTGAAATTTGCGGGGTCACATCAAGTATGATGCCGATATCAATTGTCATGGGCTGGATGAACTGTGTCACAGTGGTCTGGGTAGCTACTGCACCAGTTATAAAAAATACATCCTGATTCCCAACCCGGATAATCGCTTTCTGATTATTAAGAGTAGAGATTGTCGGGCTGGATAGGACTTTCACATCTCCCTGCTCCTGGATGGCCTGCATGATGTCTGTGAGGATGACATCTGTTCCCCTTGGACCAAATATGAACATTCCTCCGAAAGGTGAAATTTTAAAAGTTCCGGGAATCGGTAGTTGCGCAAGCGTTCCTGAACTCGTCCCTGAACTCGAGCCAGAAATAAAATAACCACTCTCCCCGCCCGGGAAGCCGACCGTTTTTGTTTTGTCCGACAGCCCCCAGGCCAGATTAATAAATCTGGGAAGGCCTTCTATTACCTGCCAGTTAATCCCTTCCCTGAAGGCATCAGAGAGGATCACTTCCATAATCTTTGCCTGGATTGTGACCTGCCTCTGAGAACTTCCTTCAACCGTCTCGAGGAACAAAGCAATCTTATTCAAATTCATAGGGTAGTCAGCCGCCAGGATTATCCCTGTCGATTTATTTATGACTAATTTTTTCCCCTTTCCATCTGTTCTGGTCAATGTCATCTTTCCACTTTCTGAGTTAACCGGTTTTGTTTTTTCATCAATGGATCCAAAAATGATCGCCTCTAAACCCTTCTCAATTTCATCCCACAGATCTACTTCATCAACGCTGGTGAGATTACTATATCCAGTATTTGAACTGCTGGGACTTATCGCAGTCTGCTGACCTGGAATAACACCGGCCTGTTGACCGGCAAGTGCACCTGTCTGCAACCCTCCGCCTGTGCTGGCGTATATCTCCCTTTTACCGCTCCGTTTTGTTGAGATGTAATTCAAAGTGAAGAGACGGGTTTCCATTTGTGGTCTTACGATCTTGACAAACCTGCCATCTATAGAATAGGTCCATCCCAGGGGAGAGAGGACAGCATCAAGGAACTCTTTCATAGTCACTCTTTTCAGGTCGATGGTAACCCTACCGCTGAGTTCTGGATCAATGACTATATTGAATTCGCTCTCCCTCGAAAATGCAAGAAGGATGTCCTGGACATCTGCATCACGTACAGAGAAAGAGTAGAGCTTCTCCGGAATCTTTTTTGTTTCCTCTGTTTGGGGAACTACCAATTCCTTTAATTTCTCTTCAGGAGGCTGAGTCGGCGTCATCACCTGAGGAGGCAATTTCGCCCGCTCTTCTTTCGGAAGAGTAGCACAACCCAGCAATAATAACAGACTGAGAAAAGATAAAAAGAAGATTTTTGATCTCATGATCTTTCTCCTATTCACTTCTCTTCTACTTTAATCGAAAAAGGGCTCTCATATAAAGGAAGAATTCGTTTTTTGTTTTCCTTTCCTAAAATAACCTGTTTAGGTTTGATCTCTAAGATCTTCTCACCATTAATCGAGTCTCCTACAGTCACAATATTCCGATCAATCAGGGCGAGGCGTACATAGTCGCTGATCAAAATGGCTTTGACCCTCTGGGGATGAGAGGACACCTTAGCCACCGGACCAATCTTATCCTTGGAAAGGAGATAAACACCTGAGGGGAGAGAAAATGGATCTCTTCCGTTTTCCTGAGAAAAGGCTATTCTTTCTTTTGACTGCACATAGGCACTTATAGATCCTGCAAAGATTAACCCAATCAAAATAAAAGGGATGACTAAATATTTATTCTTTATCATTCTATCATCACGAAGTAACGAGCACACTTAATCCCATGTTTACTTTTAACAATGGAAGAACCTCTTCGTTTCTTTCTATCTGAAGGTTATCAACTGAAACAAGAAAGGGAAGTTCCCCAAGCCGTTTTACATAAGCCCCCAGTGAATTATAGGTTGAGTTCAGGAGCATCTTAACCATGACCCTCTTGTATTTAAAAGCAGAAGTTGCTTGTTC
>DASPRG010000090.1:0-4280 GCA_035624555.1 Thermodesulfovibrionales bacterium | reverse complement strand
AATATATCCTATTGCAAGCTTTCCTGATTGGCTCAAGGCATTTGCAAAGGTAAACCCGGAAGCATATGCTGTGGATGCCCTGAAGTCGATTCTCTTTAAGAATGCAAGTCTCTTTACTATTTCTGGTGACATAGTTTTTCTTTTGGTCTTTACCACTGTGACAATGACAATATCCATAATCACATTCAAGAGGACACTCTGATCAAATAATTTCTTAAAGCTCTGCTTCTATGTAAAATATTTTTGTTCTGTTTGTCATTCCAGCTTGTCTGGAATCTTTCCTAAAAAAGGATTCTGGACAAGCCAGAATGACAGGCATGACATTCGGCTGCTGGTAATTCATTCCTTTCCGCGATCAGTTCAATGATATAATAATCGTTAACAATGCAAAAGAGGATCTTTTTACATCTTTTTCTTTTTATTCTTACCTTTTTTTCCACTGTTTTTGCAGGAGCACTGCAGGCTGGCGTTAACATCTTTGAAGAACCAGCAAAGATTTATAAAGGACTTCCCTTTTCATTGACTCTCATGTCAATTCTTCTGGCTCATGAATTATCACATTACATTGCCTCAAAAAAACACAACGTAAAAGCTACACTCCCTTATTTTATCCCTGCACCTACTCTCATTGGTACTTTTGGTGCCTTTATTAAGATGAAATCTCCTGTTACTACAAGAAAAGCCCTTCTGGACATTGGTGTGTCTGGTCCTATCGCGGGATTTATTATGTCTGTTGCAGTATCAATCATAGGGCTTTCTTTTTCCAGGGTTGTTACAATCCAAGAAACTAAGGAGGCGATCAGTCTTGGTGATTCTTTGCTTTTTTCTACGCTTTCCCGTTTGATGCTTGATTATCAACCCGGTTGCCAGGACATACTCCTTCACCCGGTTGCCTTTGCAGGATGGATCGGTTTTTTTGTGACATCCCTGAATCTTCTGCCTGTTGGACAGCTTGATGGCGGGCATATTGCCTATGCGCTTTTCGGAGAAAAACATTCCTATTTCTCAAAAGTGCTTATACCAATAATGTTTCTCCTTGGACTTTTATTGTGGGAGGGGTGGGCTATCTGGGCAGTTTTATTATTGATTCTTGGCCTGAAACATCCGCCTGTCTTCTACAGTGAGGTTCCTTTAGACAGTAAAAGAAAGTTTATTGGCTGGCTTGGATTCCTGATATTTTTCATCACCTTTACACCGGTTCCTTTTAGGTTCTTGTGACGTCCTGTGCTTTATATCTGTCCTCTTGCATAATTTGAATCCCTGTTGTAGTATTAATAAAATTCCTACCCACGTGAGGTTTATATGAAAATAATTCTTAAGGAAGATATCAAGAAGATCGGGAAAATGGGTCAGATTGTGGATGTGGCTGATGGATTCGCAAGAAATTATCTGGTACCGAAGGGGCTTGCTATCGAGGCCAATACCAAAAATATACGATCCGTTGAACATGAAAAAAAGATAGTCCATGAAAGAGCAAGAAAGTTGAAAGATTCAGCTCAGGACCTTTCGTCCAAAATTTCGGCCATGACAATAACGATCAAGGCAAAAGCCGGTGAAGAGGGAAAGCTCTTCGGTTCTGTAACAACGATGGATATTGCCGAGGCACTCCACAATGAAGGGATCGAGATAGATAAAAAAAGGATTTCTTTAGAAGAACCAATAAAAAGGCTTGGTTCTTACCCTGTCAATATTAAGCTCCATCCCGATGTATCAGTGCAACTCATTATTCAAGTTATCGAAGAATGAAAGAAGTAGAGTCACAGTTAGATAGATTACCTCCTCAGAACTTAGAGGCGGAACAGTCCATCTTAGGGTCCATTCTTATTGATAATGAGGCATTACCGAAGGCATTGGAGGTGCTCGATGCTGAAGATTTCTACAAACAATCCCACAGGAAGATATTTTATGCAATGGTAGACCTTTTTGACAGGAATGAACCTATTGACCTTATAACGCTGACTGATTATATGAAAAGAAGCAATGAGTTAGATGCCATCGGCGGCGTTGCTTATCTTTCATCTTTGGCGAATATGGTTCCAACGGCCGCAAATATAAAGTATCATTCGAAAATAGTCAGGGAGAAAGGACTTCTGAGAAACCTTTTGAGGTCAGCAACAGAGATTGCAGGCAAGGTATATGAAGACAATCTGGAAGCAGAGGATCTTGTGGACTATGCAGAGAAGTCTATCTTCGATATCTCGGACAAGAGGGTAAAGGCATCCTTTGTTACCTTGAAGGAAGTTATAAAGAGCAGTTTCGAGATGATCGAACATCTTTATGATAAGAAAGAGACAATAACAGGCATCCCTTCAGGCTTTAGAGATCTTGACGAACTGACGACAGGTTTTCAGAAGGGCGATCTTGTCGTTGTTGGGGGAAGACCTTCCATGGGAAAGACGGCCTTTGCACTTAATATTGCCCAGCATGTTGGCCTGGAAACGAGGGAACCCGTTGCTGTATTCAGCCTTGAGATGGCAAAAGAGCAGCTTGCATTCAGGATGCTCTGTTCTGAAGCAATGGTGAATTCAAACAGCATTAGAAAAGGGTTCATTAAAAAAGAGGACTGGCATAAATTAACAGGTGCTGCAAGCAAACTTACTGGGGCGCCGATCTTTATAGACGATTCATCAGGTATTACTGTTCTTGAACTTCGGGCAAAGGCAAGAAGACTAAAAATGGAGCATGGGCTTAGCCTTGTGATTGTGGATTACCTGCAGTTGATGAGAGGTAAGGGAAGTTTCGAAAGGCGTGAACAGGAGATATCTGACATATCCCGTTCACTCAAGGCTCTGGCAAAGGAATTAAGTGTACCTGTTATCGCTGTAAGCCAGCTGAACAGAAGCGTGGAGCAACGCAGGCCTCCGACGCCTATTTTGGCAGACCTTCGGGAATCCGGAGCGATCGAGCAGGATGCGGATGTCATTCTCTTCCTTTACAGGGACGAGGTATATAACAAAGATAATCCCGCAAATAAAGGACAGGCAGAGGTCATTATAGCAAAGCAGAGAAATGGTCCCATAGGCAGAGTTAATCTCACCTTCAATTCAAGTTGTACAAGGTTTCTGAACAGGACTGACAGGGAATTTACCTTATCTGAGGAGGAAGGGGAGGCATTTTGAGGAGGTCCCCTGCCGTCGCAGGCCAATTTTATCATGGTACTGCATCCAGATTGCATCAACAGGTTGAGAAATATATACAAAGAGGTACACCCAAGGAAAAGGTAATTGCTATTGTTTCTCCCCACGCAGGTTTAGTATACTCAGGTTCCGTTGCAGGAGCTGTTTATTCTTTCATAGACTTTCCAGAGACATTCGTGCTTATAGGGCCAAATCATACAGGCCTCGGTGCACAGATATCTTTGATGGAATCAGGTGAATGGGAGATACCAACAGGAGTTTTCCGTATTGATGAAAAGATCTCATATAAGATTGCAATGAACGTGCCTTTTGTGACAAAAGATGCCAGAGCACATATGTTTGAACATTCGTTGGAGGTGCAACTTCCCTTTATTGCATATTTCTCAAAAGAAGCAAAGTTCGTGCCCATCATTGTTCTTTCAGCATCTGTCGAGGAGTGTAAAATACTCGGAGAAGGCATAGCAAAGGCGGTAAAAGATGTAGGATCTTCAGTTGTTGTTGTAGCAAGTTCAGACATGAGCCACTATGTGCCTGACGATGTTGCAAGAAAAAAAGACGGAAAGGCAATAGAGAAGATACTGTCTCTTGATCCCGAAGGTCTTTATGAAATAGTGGGAAAGGAAAGGATATCTATGTGTGGTTATATCCCTGTTGCAACAATGCTTTTTGCGGCAAAGGCACTCGGTGCACAGTCTGCAAGACTAATAAAGTATGCTACATCTGCAGAGGTAAGTGGAGATTATGAACATGTTGTTGGGTATGCAGGCATTGTGCTGAGATAGAATGAAGCCATAACTTTATTCATCGATCATTATGGGAAGCGGATACGTGGATAGGAGAAGGCACAAGAGATATCAAGTTGAAGGAGTTAGTGGAAATGTGCACTATCTCTCAGACCTGAATATCATCAATATAAGTCTTGATGGAGCAGCCATAGAAACAACAAAGAGGCTCGAGGTAAACAGAGAATACAGATTTAAGATTGATTATAAAGGTACCCCTCTATGTGTAAAGGGATCCGTGGTATGGTCTCAATTAATCCATTCAGAGAAAAAAGAGACAGGAGAATTGATTCCCGTATATCGATCAGGGGTAAAATTTATTGACATCTTTGATAAGAAAGCAAACACACTCCTGAGTTTT
>DASPRG010000078.1:0-6515 GCA_035624555.1 Thermodesulfovibrionales bacterium | reverse complement strand
CAGAACCCGAAAGTCCTGAGGATTGCACCCTGATTTACTTCATCCCCATCTTCCTCCACGGGAAGGGAAGTTCGGAGTTTTTAGTTCAGTATTCAGAGATTTTAATCTCAGAACTCATTACTCCGAACTAATTACTGTCGTTCACAGGCAGGTCTTCTGGCTTCCCTGCCCTTTGGCTACCTTCCCATCCGAAAATTTAGGACAGTGGCTTTATAGAGCCAAAGGGTTCCCTTTTTGAAAGGGCGGGGTTACAGCGGCGGGACCGCTCCTGTACTTCACAGGATTCCCTATTAAGCTTTTCGCACCTGTAACGCAAAAGTATTTTTATTGAATAGTTAAAGAAAGTCAAGAATTCTTTTTGGAAAGGGCTTCTATTAATTCTCTGCTTATTGCTCCTTCCCTCAGGATCTTTATCTCCTCTCCTTTAACTTCCACAATAGTTGAGGGCAGACCGCCAAGGGTAAGGCCACCATCAATTACGATGTCTATCCTATCTCCAAAATACCTTATGACAGTATCTGCATCTCTGGCAGATGGCATGCCTGATATGTTAGCACTTGTTGCAGTAATAAAAAAATGTGCCCTTTGTGCGAGGGAGAGGGCAAAAGATTTTCCTGGTATCCTGACCGCAACCTTTCCGGTGCCTGCAGTAATGTATCTCGAGATATCTTTCTTTGCAGGAAGGATTAAGGTAAGAGGCCCTGGCCAGAACCTTTCCATAAGTAACACGGCAGTGCGATTAACAGATTTTGCAACGAGAGGAAGCAATCCTTTGTTGGCAAAAATCAGAGGGAGCGCCTTGTCCTTTGGTCTCTTTTTAAGATCATAAAGTTTTTTTAGTGAATCTTCCCTGTCAAATTTTACCCCAAGGCCATAAAAAGTTTCTGTTGGGTATGCAACAATGCTGCCCTTTTCGAGTGCCTCAACAGCCTGGTCTAAAACTTGCGCACTATTTGCCTGAGAAATGAATATCCGAATCATATAACAAGATACTAACACAGACACTCTTATCCTATAAATCTTGCATTTTATTACTTGACAAATGGTTTCTTTATCATGCAGAGTTATAAAGTCTCCTTTTAAAGACGCTTTAGGGGTTTTAAAGGAGTACAAACAGTATTAACAGTATTAAAGGAGGAAGGATGAGTACAAGGCTTTATGTGGGAAACATTTCCTTCAAGGGCTCAGAAGACGATTTGAAGGAGCTGTTTTCTCAAGCAGGTGAAGTTGTTTCTGTCAAGCTAATCACGGATGCAGCTACAGGAAGGCTCAGGGGGTTCGGCTTTGTAGAGATGGCCTCAGAGGAAGATGCACAGAAGGCGATCTCCATGTTGAACGGCAAGGCTTTCATGGACAGAAACATTGTTGTTAATGAGGCAAAACCACAGGAAAGGCGCGAGCGAGGCCAGCAAAGAGAAAGAGGTGGTTTTGGCGGCGGTGGCAGAGGGAGAAGAAAATAAACTTTCCTTTTTAACCAGCCAGTAAGATCAGGATTTCTTTAGAAGCATCGAGCCAGTTGAAAGGCCAAGTTCTTTAGAAACCACATCACATTTGGATTGGAAGAGGAAAAATATTTTCTTTTGAATGCCGGCGAGGGTCTCGAAGTTCCCCTGTCCTTTGCTTATGATGAGTTGAGCATCTTCGAATGTCTCTTGAAATGTTGAGGATGTCCATGCGAGTATCGTGCCTACAGCGTCAGAGCCATTGTCTATTACTTCACATACTTCTGTAAGGCCTGATTCCAAAGCATCCTCCATAGTTGAGTCGTTGATTACAGGGGAACCCTTCACAACTGCCTTTATTTCTTTACCGATAGAGATGAGAGTCTCTATAAGAAGTCTGTCAAAAATAATTTCACCAGCATTGTCTGATAGATAAAGTATCCTGTCCGCTTCAGAGATAGCATTCCTGAATACACTGTAGTTATCCACAGCCAAAGGGTTGTTGAGGGCTTTCAGGATAGTACCATCTATATCCACCGAGGTAAATATCCCGAAGTCTATGACATTCCCTGCAATCGCAAGCCTTGTAGCTGTCCATAAGGGATCAGGACTTTTTTCGACGGTAGTCTTCAACGTGGGATATAAGCATAGCGCCACTTGGTTATACTCAGATTTTAGCTCCTTGAATGGATCTTTGCCGAGCAACTGTCTTATCTTTCGGTGGATAAATGTGGTTGCATAGGCAGGTGGTCTTGAGATATCCGCTATCTGAATCTCTGGCAGAATGTCTTTTAAAATCCTCTCCTGCAGTAATTCGTCTTTTGTTCCAAGCCTGAGAGCAATAATGGACTGCCTCAGGAAGCAGGGAAAACAATCGAGATGTACTCTCATTTTTCAGTAATTTCTTCTGAGGGTCTTTGCCTTTGCCTCAACTTCTTCAGACATCTTCTTTTTATACTCCTTCAATCTTTTTGCAACTTTTGCATCCTTTCTGCTGATGATCTGAGCTGAAAAGATTGCAGCATTTTTTGCACCTGCCTCACCTATTGCCATTGCCGCAACCGGTACACCAGGAGGCATCTGGACAATAGAGAGGAGGGAATCAAGTCCTTGAAGGGACGACGAGTCTATCGGCACGCCTATCACAGGCAAGATTGTGTGAGAAGCAAGCACACCTGCTAAGTGGGCTGCCATTCCGGCACCTGCGATGATTACCTCGATACCCTCCTTTTCAGCCTCTAATGCGAGTTGTATTGCACGTTCAGGAGTTCTATGTGCTGAAGCAATTGTCATAGTACAAGAGATCCCAAGCTCTTTGAGAATCTTTCCTGCCCCTTCCATAATAGGCATGTCTGAGTCACTACCTATTACGATCAAAACCTGTGGTTTCATGCCCCCTCCTTAAATTATCAATGACCAATCACCAAAATGGGATTCAAGGGGTCGAGGATTCAAGTGATCATTTTTTGCTCGAACCCTTGCACCCTTGAATCCTTGAATCCTTCTTAAATTTTGGTTATTGGAATTTGATTTCTGGTTATCATTTTATGCCTATATCTTTTCTATAGTGTATTCCTTCAAAAAATATTTCTTCGACTGCTCTGTATGCCTTAGCCCTTGCACCTTGTATGTCAGCTCCAAGAGCAGATACGCCGACGACCCTTCCGTCTGAAGTAACAATGTCACCATTGTTATAGGCAGTACCCGCATGAAATAGAATGACGTCCCTCATTTTTTTTGCTTTTTCAAGACCCGATATAACAAGGCCCTTCTGATATTTGCCAGGATATCCCGTGGAAGAGGCCACAATGCAAACTGATGCCTCCTGCTTCCATTCTATTATGTCCTGTATGTCAGATAACCTTTCATTTGCAATTAGTAATGCGATTTCCATGAAATCTGTTTTCAGCCTTGGGAGAACTGTCTGCATCTCCGGATCTCCAAAAGTGCAATCGAGCTCAAGAACAAAAGGGTTGCCCCTGTCTATCAATATGTCTGCTGATAGGATACCCCTGTATTGTATACCCTCTGAATTGAGTGCCTTAAGCAGAGGCCGCATTATCTTCCCCATAATAGCAGACTCGATCTGTTTTGTAATCACAGGCACTGGACTATAAGCACCCATACCTTCTGTGGTCGCTCCCATATCACCATCAAAGATCCGCTTGTAGTTCTTGGAGACTGCAAGGGGTGCAAAGGTCTTCCCATCGGTAAATATCATAAAGGATATCTCTTCACCTTTTAACGCCTCTTCTATGATAACCTGCTTACCAGCATCACCAAAAACTCTATCTTTCATAATCAACCTGAGAGCATCTATCGCCTCTTCTACAGTAAATGCCGCAAACGTGCCATCGCCCTCTACTGGTCCATCTGTCTTTATTATTAGGGGAGTACCTTTTAACCTGACATAGTCCTCTGCATGGAGATAAAAAGTAAAAACTTTATACTCAGCTGTAGGTATCCCGTAAAGTCTCATCAGGTCTTTTGCAAAGACCCTGCTTGCCCTCAACTGTGCAGCAGCCCTGTTTGGACCAAGTATCTTACAGCCATCCTTCTCAAATAAATCGACAATCCCTTTAAGGAGAGGTTCTTCTGTGCTTACAATCGTCAGGTCTATCCACTCGTATTTCACAAAATCAATCAGAGCATCAAAGTCGTGGGGACTTACATCTATGCACTCAGCAATCTCAGATATGCCTGCATTTCCAGGACAGCAGTAAATCCTGTCTACATTTCTGCTCTGGGAGAGCTTCCAAACAATCGCATGTTCTTTACCGCCTCTACCAACAACAAGCACTTTCACTCTGGAATAACCTCATTGCGATTTTTTTATTGTTAAAGACCAAAAGTAATACGTATCACGGTCGTTCTGCTGCCACCTTAGTTAAATAAGCAGCAATCGCTTTATCATATTGAGATGTACGCTTAAAGACCCTCTTTGCGAGTCTTAGTCTTGTCCTATCACTGAGGGTCCCTTTCAGCTTTTTCATCTCTCTGATGATCTTTTTGTAGTCTGACGGATCGACTATAACAGCGACATCCTGAAAGTTTTTCGAGGCTGAACGAAGCATTGTAGGGCCACCTATGTCAATGTTCTCAATAGCCTCAGCAAAGGTAACTCCCGGTCTTGAGATTGTTTCTTCAAAGGGATAGAGATTCACGACCACCATATCTATAGTATCGATCCCGTGCTTCTTTATTTCCTCCATGTCTTTTAGATTATCCCTTCTTGAAAGCAAGCCACCGTGAATCTTCGGATGAAGGGTCTTCACCCTACCGTCAAGCATCTCAGGGAAACCAGTATATTCTGATACCTCCTTAACAGAGATACCTGCATCTCTCAAAGTCTTCGCCGTTCCTCCTGTTGAAAGTATTTCTACGCCCATTGAGATGAGGGTCTTTGCAAACTCTACAACACCTTCCTTATTCGAAACACTTATCAGTGCACGCTTAATTGCAGCCATCTTAACCTCCGTACTCATTAAATCAAATAACCAATCAACAAATTACAAATTCCAAACAAATTCTAATAACCAAACACCAATAATCAAACTAAGAACATTTATCAGCAATGGTTATTGGTTATTTTCATCTTACATATCCCTTTTCTCTCATGCTTGTATATTTTTCATCGCCTATGATTATGTGATCGAGAACCCTTATTCCGACAACCTCACCTACGCTGATGAGCCGTTCTGTTATCGAAATGTCTTCACGGCTTGGACTCGGATCGCCGCTCGGATGATTATGGACAAATATAACAGATGCAGCTGATTCTTTTATTGCATCCCTGAAAGCTTCACGAGGATGTATCAATGAATTCGTGAGAGTCCCTTCGGAGATTTTGCAGTCTTTCAATACCCTGTTTTTTGCATCAAGCATCAAGCAGTAGAAAACCTCTTTTTTCAGATTCTTTAAACGCCCATGGTAGTAAGAATACACATCATGCCCTGAGGAGAAGGCAGAACCTTTTGCGTAGGGTTCACCTATGAGCCTTCTTCCGAGTTCAAAGGCAGCCTTAAGCTGAGCGACCTTCGCCTTTCCCATACTTTTAATAGGCGCAAATTCTCCTATGGATGCAGCTTCAATCTTTTTAAGGTCTCCAAAAAAGTCCAGTAGCTCTATCGCAAGATCAATGGCGCTCTTTCCCCCTCCTCCTGTCCTGAGTATTATTGCGAGAAGTTGGGCCTCTGACAGATTACGGGACCCATTTCTCAGAAGCCTTTCTCGAGGCCTCTCGCCTTCAGGCCAGTCTTTAATACTCTTATATACCATATATGCAATCACCAATAACCAAACTGTAATAACCAATAATACTCAGCTAAGATGGAAGATTTTAGCATCTGGAGTAATCACTGGTAAAGGGATTCATTGACGCCATATTGTGTCCTAAGCTAAAATATTAATAACAATTATCTGGATTTGGTTATTTGAGTTTATATGCTTTTGGTCTATTGATTATTGGTTATCGGAGGTAGAGGAGAGATGAAGATTAAATTAGGAGAAAAAGATCTGAGAAATCAGAGGGGTTTTACCCTCGTGGAACTCCTCATTGTCATGGTTATTATCGGCATGTTAGCAGCTCTCGTCTACCCGAGGTTAACCTCTAAGGTCGGCAAGGGGAAACAATCTGCTGCAAAGGCACAGATTGAGCTTCTCGGTCAGGCACTTGACCAGTTCAAGCTCGATACAGGAAGATACCCTACCACATCAGAAGGTCTGAACGCCCTAATGGTTAACCCAGGAGTACCAAACTGGGATGGACCTTATTTAAGGAAAGCAGTGCCGAATGACCCATGGGGTAGACCATACCACTATGAGTATCCAGGAAGCCACGGCGGAGATTATGACATCTTTTCCTATGGAGCTGATGGATCACAAGGTGGCGAAGACGAAAATAAAGACATCGGTAGCTGGGGAGAGCAGTCAACTCCATAAATTTAGATCCTGCCATTTATTGTCATTTAAATGACATTAGAAGGTCTATTAGTGATAATTATTAAGACTTCATTGCAGCTCCTTTCAGGAAAAGAAATTACCTAACTTATTGATTTAATTTCATTTTATACC
>DASPRG010000064.1:0-6319 GCA_035624555.1 Thermodesulfovibrionales bacterium | reverse complement strand
TCAAAATCTCCCTCATTTTCGTAATAATCTTACTTCTATTAAGAAAGAAACTGAACATCGGCTATGTGATGCTGATTGCCGCATTTGCATTGTTCTTACTCTATCGTATGTCCTTTGATTCAATATTAAGGACATGTAGAGATGCTGCCCTGAATAGCGCGACCATCAAGCTCATTCTTGCTTTAACTTTTATCCGCATTTTTGAAATGATACTCAGAGAACATGCTGTCCTTACCAATATGATGAAAGCCGTAAAGACGATATTTAAAAACAGAAAGATCGTAGCGGCAAGCATGCCACTCCTCATAGGACTCCTCCCTTCTGTAGGCGGTGCCTATTTTTCTGCTCCCATGGTAGACGAGGCAACCCGTGATACAAAGATGAGCCTTGAAGAGAAAGGATTTATCAACTATTGGCTGAGACACCCCTGGGAATATATCCTCCCTTTATATCCTGGGATTCTCCTTGCCTCAGCCATTTCGAAGATTGAGCTTCACAACCTTATTACCATAAACCTCAGTTATGCAGTCTTTACGACGATAACTGGATTTATCTTTGGTATGCAAGGAGTAAAAGGGACAATAAAAACGGATGGTAAGTTATCAAAAGAGGGTATAGGGAGTTTCATTCCCATAGCTGCCGTCCTTCTCGTTGTGGTCATATTTCATATGGAACTCCATTATGCATTAATTGCCGCAGTTACAGCCCTTTTCTTCTTTTACCGATACAATTTTAAGGCAATCCTTTCCTGCCTGAAGCATGGTTTTTCTCTCGAGATAATCATCCTGATACTCAGTGTTATGCTTTTTAAGGAAGCGATGGAGGCCTCTGGTGCTGTCAAAAACGTAAGCCAGTTTTTTATGAAAGAAGGGATTCCCACCCTTCCAATCCTTTTTCTTCTTCCTTTTGTCACCGGCTTACTCACAGGCATTACCATTGGATTTGTAGGTAGTACCTTTCCTCTCATCCTCAGTATCGCAGGCAACACATCAATAGGCGCAATATCTTTTGCCTTCGCTTCTGGTTTTCTGGGAGTTCTCCTCTCTCCCGTCCACATATGCCTGGTACTTACAAGAGAATATTTTAAAGCTGATTTATGGAGGATGTACAAAATGATGATACCCGCCGGCCTGATCGTCTTTTGTGTTGCAATTGTGGAATATATGATATTGAGATAAAAGGAAAGATTTTCCTTGAACCTGCAGGGATAGGAATATCACAACGAAAGATATTTAATTATTGCCTTCTTATAGTTTTTAAAATCCTTCAGATTATTATGGAGTATTGAGATTACGATTGCAGGGTCTATTTTCTCGTATTGGTGCACCACTACATTCCGGAACTTAGCCATTTCATCCAGGGTTTTTAGCAAGTTCCTATTAATCACTTTGTTTTCCATGAGCACTGCAAAAGTATCAGCATACCCTGATGGCAATCTCATCCCTCCATCAGAAATGATATGGTTCGCAATATCAATGCATAACTCTATGAGCATCTGCAGAGTTCTCTCAACTATTCTCTGTGTTTTCCAGTCACTCTTATACGCAGAAACGGAAATCTTTGAAAACTCGCTTATCTGACCAAGGTATGTATCAAGTTGTGCGAGTTTTCTTCCTATGAGGAGTCTATTAACCAATTCCATATCTCCTTTTCAGAATGTCTCTTTCTTTCACAGAGAAATCAAAAAATTCCCTAAGAATACGGGACTCAAAATTGTGTCTCACAAAAGGCTCTTTATCAATTAAAATTTTTCTCCCCTGCAAAATCCTTCCTGAAAGACTCACCGGGGCATGGTTAAGAATCACAAGGTCAATTTCGTCCGTGCCGAGTATGTCTGCAATTTTTCCGAACATCTCAAGGTAATCCAGCTTTTTTGTATCTTTCAAGTACACAGCCAGGTCAACATCCCTTAAAGGATTTGGCCTGTCCTTCACCATTCCACCAAAGAGATACGCAAAGACAACATTGGACTCATAGAGAAAAAAGTCAGTCAATGAACTCATTTTTTGATTGATATCTTCTGGAATCCTTTTATACCTGATCATGGTTTTAACAATACCACAAAAAAAGCCAAAAATGTAATTCCCCCCTTAGAAGGGGGGGGAGATTTGAAACAATATTTATTAGACGCTAGACAAACTAAGTAGCAGAAACAAAAAAGCCTGCTAATACTAATACCGAAAAAGACTCTGTAATATTGATTAATGACTTTCATTTATAATATAGATAATTATAACAATATATCACTCCTTTGACAGACGGATGTTCAATATGATTGTTTAAAAAGTGGCTTTCTGTAATCCCTTATCTTAACTGGGACTTTTCTGTCTTCCCGAGATCTATTCGAGCCTGTGCAAGTTTTTTTGAATATTTCTGTATCTTGTTCATATTCTTTGCTATAACCGCCTTCAATAGATCGCCCTCAATTTCTGCAACATCGAGGCGCTTATAATAATCAAGCATTTCCATAAAGTGTGCCATGACTATTTTCCCGGTCAGCAAAGGATGATTATTCGTCACATTATATTGTTTGAACATTAGGCCATGCTCCAGCTCGACCTCAAGTCCAACTTTGAAGTCTTTTAGAGGGATCTTCATCTTTTCAGTATTTACCTGTGGCAGAATAATACGGGCCTCTTTCATGGTAACTTGTGGTTTCTTTAATTTTGTCCAGTCCCTTATTTTCAGCTCCTTACATACTCTTTTTACTTCTTGTAAAGTTACATATTCAGGCAGTTTCATAAGACCTCCATGTCATTGTATTTTCTATCAAGCTCCATGCTTTTTATATGCTCTCCTCTATAAGCACCGATTTAAGAGTGCCTCAAACAAGATAAACCCGGTCATCACATGATTCTATTTTGCATGACTGTCCTCCTCCCAGATTCCGAAGTTATTATTTTCAGTATCATGACAAATCGCAAAATAGCCGACTCCAGGAATAGATTTCTTCGATACAACAATTTTGCCTCCCAGCTCTTGTATCCTTGCTGAGTATTCCTCGACTGAAGGCACATCAAAGTATATTATAGTTGTTTGCCGTGGACTAAATCTTTTGATTATGCTACTACTAACACGCTCTTGACAATTAGATGTGATAAGCAAATAATTCTTCCTGCCAGGAACCTCGTAAATCTCCCATCCGAAAAGTTTATTGTAGAAGCTTTTCGCCCTATTAAGATCATCGGCAGGAATTTCAAAATGAATCGTCATAGACATCTTGCTGACCTCCTTCTGATCTACAATACAGGTATGTTGGAGATATCAGTGATAATCCATTTTTGTAATTGATCTGTGCTTTTCCTGATTCTAATGGTGCCATTCTCATAAATCGATCTTCGTCCCTTTGTGTCTTCAGGGTTCTGCGCCTCTAATGTTATGGATTTAAGCTTAACGATATATCCCTCTTTGCCCATATAGATTTTCTCATGTTGTGGGATAGATTCAATAGCACTAATATCAATATCGATAACTTTATAATGTCTCTCTTCAAAGTTTCTAATAATCTCATCCCTTATTTCATTTTTAGGTGGAGACACATTGCATCCTAAGAAAAGGGAGATGCTAATCAAAAAAGCACATAAAGTTATACAAAAGTTTTTAATCATAAGACTCTCTAATGTTGTCTTCGGTTTTGCATCTTAATCAAAAATATTATTGCAGCTTCCTAATGCCTGGGAGAGCACCAGCAAAACAGGCCAACGTTCATCTTGATTCTTTCTTGCACGCAACTTTTCAATTTTAACTTCATCATATTTTGATATGGCTTTCTCCGCTCCCAATCAGTGGAAGTATCTTTTCAACTGAAAAATATACCAAGAACTTTGGGCCCTTCTGCTTGTCCTCTTCGGGCGTCAGATTGCGTCTGGTCATCTTGGCTATCAGAGCCGAGTCAGTCTCTTCCTTTAGTTTCCTCAGGAATAACCTTATGCCCCTGTAACCCGAAGCACTTTCAATAAAAAGAAATGCCGCATAGGGATTTGACTGCAGATTAAGATGAGTGAGACGCTCTCTCATGACAAAAGCTAATGTACCGTCATCAAAAACATGAGGGGTAGAGTAGACCGCCGAATCCACCTTGCCTGCTGAATCAGCTGTGGACAGAATTCCTATGCCACTTGAACTATTAAAGTATTCTTTTAGTCTCATATCTCTCCTATTGTTGTGATGTTTTAATGAGCTTTGAGGTGTCATATTGTTTATCCTTCAGACGAGAGAGAATCGCTTCATATACGTTCCTCTCCATGGTCTTGGTACGGCTCAGAATCCAGAGGTATTTCCGTTTTGGGTGTCCTACAACAGCATATTCATAGTTTTTGCCGAGGTCAATTATCCAATAATCACCAGAAAAAGGCCAGAAGAAAGACACTTTGAGCTTGGCGTTTGTCTTCTTGTCGATTACCCAGGCTTTACCTCTTGCATACCTTATCTTTCCACCAAAAGTCTTGTCATAGCATTCGTTCAGGACAGAAATTTTCCCGTCATCTCTCAGCGCATACGTCGCCTTACTTCCCACACAGCCCTCCTGAAACCTGTGAGGATACCTCGCAATCTCATACCATGTTCCTGTGTACCGTTTCAAATCAACGTAGGGAACTACCGATAAAGGCGCAGATGTTTGTAACATCTCTTTCTTTCCCAATAACGCTATTTGCAACGTACTCCCTGCTCTTTGTATCCGCAACCCTGCTCTACAAACATTGATTTGGGAGCGCCACAGAAGATATCAGGTTTTATCTCTAAAGCCTTCATGGAGACTCCTATCCTTTTTATCCATCATATTGGATGAGGGGCAGAGTATCATCTGTTATTCTCGCACCCCACAAGGCGGACTTAGATCTATTTTTCTTATTAACAATAATTTACACCTGCTCAAATATTTGCATCCGCCATCTTCTACCTATTTGCATTCAAACCCTTCTCCGATACGGGCCATTGGCTGGCCACAGCAGACAAGTTCACCTGCTCCTGCGTTTGTTACGACCACCTCATTGCCACAGATATTGCATTTGTATCTCTGGCCAACTTTAGTTGCCATATTCATCCTCCTTTAAATTAATTAGTCAAACACCATATTCGTTTTCCATTCTTTCCAGACATTTCCGACGAGGTCCTGACCGGGCTTTAACGTCATCTTGCCGGTTTCCAACCTGATGGCATTGCTTCTGTCCCTTTGCTTTTCCGCCCATGCTGAAACGCCTGTACCTGCCTGATAGATTCGCTCCATCGCGTAGTTGCATTTCAATTCAGTTACCCTCGAAGACGTTTATGCTCCGATTAGGCGACGTCGAAACGGTCAAGATTCATTACCTTGGTCCATGCCGCCACAAAGTCCTGGACAAACTTCTTCTGCGCGTCCGCGCTTCCGTAGACCTCGGCCAGAGCCCGGAGCTGGGAGTTCGAACCAAAGATGAGGTCGACACGGGTGCCTGTCCACTTGAGTTCGCCAGTCTTACGATCACGCCCCTCGAACACGTCTTCGTCTTCCGAGGTCGCCTTCCACGTCGTGCCCATATCGAGCAGGTTCACGAAGAAGTCATTGGTGAGCGTCTCCGGCCGCTTGGTGAAGACACCGTGCTGGGACTGTCCGAAGTTGGTATTCAATACGCGCATACCGCCAACGAGAACCGTCATCTCAGGAGCGGTCAGCGTCAGCAGTTGCGCGCGATCAACCAGCAGTTCCTCTGCCGATACGGCGTATTTGGTTTTCTGGTAGTTACGGAACCCGTCTGCAGCTGGTTTGAGTACGGCAAATGACGCCACGTCGGTTTGCTCCTGCGACGCATCCGTGCGTCCTGGTGTGAAGGGAACGGGCACATCGTGACCGGCATTCTTTGCAGCTTGCTCCACACCTGCGCATCCACCCAGGACAATCAAGTCGGCGAGCGAAACCTTCTTCCCGCCTGACTGCGCGCTGTTGAACGCCTTTTGGATTCCCTCAAGGGTCTGGAGCACAGTCTTCAGTTGAGCCGGCTGGTTGACTTCCCAATCTTTTTGCGGCGCAAGACGGATGCGCGCCCCGTTAGCACCGCCGCGCTTATCGGAGCCGCGGAACGTGGATGCTGACGCCCAAGCCGTCGAGACCAGTTGGGAGACAGACAATCCCGAAGCGAGGATCTTGCCCTTGAGGGCGGCGATGTCCTGCGCGTCGATCAGCTCATGATCGACTGCGGGCACAGGGTCTTGCCAGATCAGTTCCTCTGCCGGGACCTCCGGGCCTAGATAGCGTGATCGGGGGCCCATGTCGCGGTGCGTCAGCTTGAACCACGCCCGGGCGAAGGCGTCCGCGAATTTCTCGGGGTTCTGCTGGTAGCGACGC
>DASPRG010000061.1:0-3055 GCA_035624555.1 Thermodesulfovibrionales bacterium | reverse complement strand
GACGATGATCTTTTTATCCATGCCTTTAATGAAATTGTCCCTCCCCTCATAAAGAAATTCAGTCCTGATATTGTCGTTACCCAGCTCGGGGTTGATGGTTTTTCTTCTGACCCTCTCACTCACCTAAATTACACAAATAATGGATATTGCGAGGTTGTAAAAAAGATAAAGGAAATTTCTCCGAAATGGGTTGCATTGGGTGGTGGAGGCTATGATATTGCTAATGTCGCAAAAGCATGGACCCTCGCCTGGGCAATAATGGATGAAGTTGAGATCCCCGATAAGATTCCGGAAGATTTTCTGGAAGAGCATCTTCAGGAAGGCTTCTGGAGCAAGAAGATGCGAGATGAGATTTATGTAGAGAAAGGAGTTAGAAAAGAACAGATGAGAGAAGAGGTAGAGAGAGTTATAGGGTTTATCAGGGAGAATGTGCTTGGGAAGATAGGCAACCATCACTAAATTCCTTAAGTCCCCAAAAGCTAAATTTTCTAAAAATAATGTATATTTATATATATTATTAATCAGTTACCGCAGAGATACAGGATATAAAGTACAAAGAAAAACAAAAAGTAATGAAAAGATAAATTAATAGAAATTGCTAAAGGTAATAAAAAGGGAGCATGAAGGATTCTAAAAGGATTATATCACCACTGTTCATAATAGAACGTTACATTAAGTTTTTAGTTGTAATATGGACAATCATTGTTGCAACCTCATTAATATGGAGCATAATCCGGATAAAAAAAGAAACCGTGGAAGAGGCACGCATCCAAGCACAAATCAGTTACGTAAAAGACATATTATACCGACGCTGGAATGCCATGCATGGTGGAGTCTATGTTCCAGTAACAGAAGAGACGCAGCCTAACCCTTACTTATCAGGTATACCAGAACGCGATATCACAACACCATCCGGCAGACATCTGACCTTAATGAATCCAGCCTACATGACCCGCCAAGTCTATGGACTGATGGAAGAGAAATATGGTGTTATTGGACACATTACCAGCTTGAACCCAATCCGCCCTGAAAACTCCCCTGATGCCTGGGAGACTAAGGCACTCCAAGCCTTTGAACAAGGAAAGACCGAGGTCAGTTCAATAGAAGAGATAGAAGGCAAAGAGTACTTTCGCTTTATGCACCGTTTTATTACAGAGGAAAACTGTCTGAAATGCCATGCCGAACAAGGGTATCATCAGGGAGATATCCGGGGCGGTATCAGCGTTTCGATACCCATGGAGCCACTGAGAGCAATTGAGCACAGGCATATCGTAACATTTTCAGTGGTGCATAGTTTGTTATGGTTAGTTGGTCTAGGTGGCATCATTTTAAGCATGCAAGAAATAAGACGCAGTGAACAGGAACGCAAGCAGGCAGAGGAAGAATTAAGGAAAAAGACAGATGAGCTGGCACGTTCCAATGCCGAATTGGAACAGTTTGCCTCTGCAGTGTCACATGACCTGAAAGAGCCTCTACTGGCCATCACAATTGGTTTAAAACTTTTGAAGAAACGTTACGAAGACAAGCTTGACTCAGAAGGAGATAGTTTAATAACTGATACCATAGATGAAGCAATACAGATGCAGACACTCATCAGTGACATGTTGTTGTATTCGCGTGTGGGCACCGGTGGCAAGCCTTTCGTACCAACTGACTGCGCGACCGTTCTGAACCGCTCGCTCGCCAATCTAAGGATCCCTCTTGAGCAGAGCGGCGCAGTAGTGACCCATGATCCTCTGCCTGAAGTAATGGCTGACCCTATACAATTGAGTCAGCTACTGCAAAACCTCATAAGCAATGCAATAAAGTTCCGCGGTGAGGAAAAACCGAGTATTCACGTTTCAGCAGTGCGAAAGGAAAAAGAATGGGTCTTTTCGGTGAGTGACAACGGTATTGGCATACCAGCAGAGTACAGTGAGGGAATCTTCGAGATATTTCAGCGTTTGCATAATAAGAAAGAATATCCTGGTACTGGCATTGGTTTAGCAACCTGCAAAAAAATCGTAGAACGACATGGCGGACACATCTGGGTAAAGTCAGAGCCTGATAAAGGGTCCACATTTTACTTCACAATCCCTGACAAAGAAAAATCTATCTAAGACTTCTGAAGATCGTTTGAACACTAAACTCCAAAAATTAGTGAGCTAGTACGCCTGACCATATATGGGCTTTGGACATGAGTTGCTTGAGCCAATTGTTCGCAATTTTCAGTCAGAGATCCAAATTTTGAAACAATTTTGCGATTATGGTGTTGGATATCACAACACCCTTCCGGGTTAATCTGAATGCATCATCTCTCATCTCGGCATGCCCGCTATCGATCATCTCCCTGCAAGCAAGCAGAATATCCAATCCCTCGTTTTGAGCACGTTTAATGCTGATCCCCTGTGTTTTCCTGAGCCCGAGAAATATCCATTCCCTGAGACTATCTTGCGATGTAAGGTATGTTTTATCATCTTCAGGGATAACACCCATACCCAACTGGTTTATGTACGTATGAATATCCTCAACATTTCTTGATCTCAACCCGTTTATAAACGAATGTGCACCTGCACCTGCGCCGATATATTCGCCTCTGTTCCAATAATTGAGATTATGGATGCATTGAAATCCTAATTTTGCAAAATTCGATATTTCATAATGTTTGTAGCCGTTATTCGCCATGCTGTCGATTGTATAGTTATACATATCGAGGATTAAATCTTCAGGAGGCATTTTAAGATTACTAACGGGATGCAGTGGGGGATTACTTATTAGATCGAACAAGATTGTTCCCTTTTCAGGCGTTAGTTCATAGGTAGAAACATGTGCAGGCGAACACTCAGCAGCCTTTAAAAGCGACTCACGCCACGAATTGAAGGACTGAGCAGGAATTCCATAAATCAAATCAACAGAAAAATTCTTCAAGCCTGCTTTTCCGATAAGCGCGATTGACTGTAACGCTTCCTCGGACGTGTGAATTCTGCCGAGGACTTTCAGTTCCTCATTATTAAATGACTGTACCCCCATACTCAGCCTGTTTACACCAAGACAAAGGAGCAAGTATATTTTGGAT
>DASPRG010000060.1:0-4393 GCA_035624555.1 Thermodesulfovibrionales bacterium | reverse complement strand
CTCTTTTATCTTTTTAACAACGGCATTTTTTGAAATCTCTTCATAATCGAGAAGTTCGTCTGGTTTTCCACTCTTCGGCATTTTTCGAACTGTTAGGGAATGAACAGGTATAGTGACAGCAGCGAGAGCGCTCTTAACTGCTTCTCCAAGACCTCCTTCAGCAAAGTGGTCTTCAACAGTAATGATTGCCTTCGTAACTTTTGAAGCTTCAGTAAGAGTTTCTTTGTCAATTGGCTTAATGCTATAAAGATCGATCACCCGTATATAAATTCCTTCCTTCTTTAATTCTTCATGAGCATGAAGGGCTTCATAGAGCGTTATACCCGCTGCTATGACAGTAATAAGGTCATTATTACTTTTTCTCAATATCTTGCTTCCACCGATGACGAATTCTTCATCGTCACTATAAAGAATGGGAGTTTCTTTCCTCGTGGTGCGGATGTATACGAGGCCAGTATATTGAGCAGCCTTCTCAACTAATTTTTCAGTTGATACTGCATCAGAGGGATACAGAACCACGCTGTGTAAAATAGTTCTGAACATGGCTATATCTTCAAGACCCATCTGAGACGGTCCATCTTCTCCAATAGATACCCCTGCATGAGAACCTACAAACTTGATATTGGGATTCGAATACTGGCTCATCCTGACCTGATCAAAGGCTCGGGTTAAAAATGCTGCAAAGGTAGAAACAAAAGGGATTTTGCCCCGACGAGAAAGACCCAATGCAGTACCGACCATGTTTTGCTCCGCAATATACATCTCAAAAAAATTCTCCGGATATGCCTCTTGAAATATTTCAGAATAAGTTGAATTACTCACCTCGGCATCTAAAACCACCATATGAGGAAATTGTTGAAAGATTCTTACCAGCGCCTTCCCGTAAGCCTTTCTGGTAGCAACAGGCTTATCAGCCTGATAGGAAATTCCCTGCATTTTTTGAGGTATCTTTTCTTCAGGCCTCAGGTCTTCAGGTTTCGATATTTCTCCCCTTATAGAAGTGTCAACAGTGCCGAGCTCTTTCAATGCCATTACAAGTTCTTCTTTTTTAAGAGCTTTACCATGCCAGTCGCTCTTATCCTCGAGAAAAGAAATCCCTTTTCCTTTAATCGTTTTAGCAATAATCATTACTGGGTTACCAGTGGTAAAAAGTGACTCTTTGTAGGCATTGAGAATTTCCGGGAATGAATGACCATCAATTAAAATTGTCTCCCACCCAAAAGAGGAAACCCTCTTTGCGTAGGCATTGAGATCATGGCCATACATTGTTTCTCCACGCTGTCCAAGGCGATTTACATCAAGGATACCTACAAGATTGTCTAATTTATAATAGGCCGCAACCTGTATAGCCTCCCATTGTGAGCCCTCTGACATTTCGCTATCTCCAAGAAGAACATAGGTTCTGTAGGGTAGCTTATCAAGGTATTTGGCATTCAACGCCATTCCCACTCCAATAGAAAGACCCTGTCCCAGAGAACCTGTAGATGCCTCAGCATAAGAAAAGGCAATGGTTGCATGGCCTTCTAAAAAGCTACCAAATTTTCTCAAGGTCATGAGTTCCTCTTCAGTCAATTTTCCTGCAGCAGCCCACATGGCATAAAGGAGAGGAGAGGCATGCCCTTTAGAGAAGATCAGGCGATCATTGTTGGGATGTCCTGGGTTATTTACATCGAATCTGAAAATTCCACCAAATAAGAGACCGACCATCAAATCCGTTGCAGATAGAGAAGAAGTGGGATGACCAGAACCAGCCTCTGTAGTTGAGGCAAGAATAAAGTAACGGATCAATTTGGCTAATTTTTCTAATCTTATTATTTTTTCTTTATCAACCATTATTTTATGCTATGCACTGAATCCGTCTGCACTGTCATTGTAAGCCTGTGGAATTTATTATTCCCCGGATATCTTGCCAGATTTCCCTGATTCGAGTTCAGCTATTTTTTTAATAAACTGATTATAGCTCTTTTCTGGACTGCTGTTAAGAAAGATCCTGCTCCCCACGCAAACGTAATCAAGTCCCATTTTTAAAAAAGATTCTAAATTCTCAAGCGAAACACCTCCATCAGCAGAGATAGTCTTGTCTGCAAAGATACGCCTTGCCTTTTCAATCTTCTTCAGCACCTCAGGCTTGAAAGGATTGCCGTAACAGCATGGATCAACGGTTAGAAACATCAAGGTATTAACGTGTGCTGCTATCTCTCTAAATTCCTCTAATTTTGTCTCTGGCTTAATAGCCATTCCAGCAATCATTCCTCTCTCCTCGACATGATTGATGAAATCGAAATGGTTTACATCAGATTCAAAATGGAATATCACCTTTTTAAGATGAGCATTATCGATTCGGCTCATAAACTCAAGAGGATCTTTAACCATGAGATGTATCTCAAAAGACAAGGACGTGTTGATGCCATTTATCTTCTCTTCGGGAAAACTTTTAGAAGAAACAAAAATACCATCCATAATATCAATCTGTACATACGTGGTAAAGGATTCCGCCTGTTTTAATCTCAAAAGGAAATCTTCCATATTTTCTGATAGTATTGCAGGAACGATCTTCATCTTGGGCTCCTGATGGGAAAAGATCTCTTACGGAATATTAATCGATGATCATTAATCATATCCCAAGAAATGTTCCCATTTAATTCTTTTCTTGTCAAGTTTCGTTTCATCAGATAAAAGGGATAGTGGATAAATAACTTCATAGGATTGCAACATGCAACATATATATCTACATTGCAACAAAAAAATCAGACGGTATTAGTGTACCGTCTCACGCAGGATAAACACACCCCAGGAATATGTCACGATATAATGCCGTTGCATTGTGAATCATATCAGTATTCATGAGATTGTCCAAAAATGTCTCAAGCCCTTAGATTTATTAGGAAAATATTTTATGGCATGAAAGTTGGTAATGCTTAAATATAGAAAATATAGAAAGGAGGAGTAAAGATCATGAAAGGGTTGATGAAAAAATTGAAGCACATGTTTGTGGCAGCAACATTATACGAGGAAATTTTCACGGTAGCACATGATCTTTATGAAAGGAGTGGTCGAATAGAGGGACGTGACCTCGATAACTGGCTTGAGGCAGAGAGAATTGTGAGGACTTTACGAAAAATCTCAGGTGATGACGGTAAGAGATATGTTTTAATCAATGTTCCAGAGGCAAGATATGTTGAACAGAGGAAAAATGAGAATGAAGTTGTTAAGCTCCGTAAGGAGATAACCCGTAGAGCGGTCACTTTTGCTCCTTTACATTAATTTAATTTAAATTTTAGAAACTGTTAAGAACCCTGCGGCAGAGACCGCAGGGCGTAAAAGCTAAAAAAACTATCCCTTCCCTCGATGGGAGGGGATTAAAGGGAGGGTGAAAGAAAGAATTTTCCAAACACCCTCTCTCTACCCCTCCCCCATTAAGGTGGAGGGAACTATAAGGTAACCCTGTGGCAAGACCATAGGGAGTTACAATTCATTAAAGAATTTCTGACGATTATTGACCTGCGTTGATTCCTTCTTGAAAGGCACACCTGTAACATCCTTGTGAAAACTAAACATTACAAATGGTATTCAACTATCTTTCTGAACAGACAGTTCACAGACCCCAAGAAATGTAGATTTTGATAGGTCGTTGACTGCGGAGCAACTAATGTATATGCTATGGGAGAATACCAACGATAATCGCAGAAGGAGACTGTCATGCTCAATTTTCTCATATTTCTTCTCATAGGCATTATCTTCTTTCTCCCCGCCCTACGCAACCTGAAGCTAAAACGATACAAGAGCGCAGGGACATTTGCACTGCTCGGACTCATGGCGCTTTCCGGCATCTACATCTGCAGTGAAGTCTACCTTACGTCGCTCTGGTACGACAACCTTGGATACGCAAGCCGCTACTGGAGTGTGCTGTTTCTCCAGGCGAAGCTTTTTCTCGCCGGTGGATTTGTGGCGATATCCTTCGGCATGGCAAATGTCTTTTTCTGGTACCACGGAGCAAAAAAACAGATAGGGCCATGGCCCGTAAGAGACAACCGCTCCAGGTTTATACTCTTCGCCGGGCTTCTCCTCCAGATACCATTGTTTATTGTTGCCGGCACAATAAGCTCCGCAAACTGGAACGAGGCGCTTCTTTTCTTCAACGCCGTACCCTTCGGAAAAGAAGACCCCGTATTTTTCAAAGACATAGGGTTCTACATATTTAGTCTCCCCTTTTTGAAGTTCATCGTCGATTCGCTCAGCAGCCTTTTCTTCTTTTCCCTCTTGCTCGTCGGGGGCCTCTATCTGGTCGAGAATACCCTTCTTCGTATGTCCCAGGGACTTACCCTGAACACCGTTGACCGGAACTCTTATCTCCACCGTCTCGTCACGCAGATCTCCGCAAACTTCGTTTTCG
>DASPRG010000058.1:0-3716 GCA_035624555.1 Thermodesulfovibrionales bacterium | reverse complement strand
CAAGCAGCCGAAAATGGTCTTACACTTAATGAGGAATTGAAAAGGCTTGTTATCCACGGGCTTCTTCACCTTATAGGGCATGACCATGAAAAAAGCAGATATCAAAAAAATAAAATGGAGTTAAAAGAAAGGGAACTACTCGAGAAACTCAGATATCATTGATGTATCAATGACGGTTTTTACTTTCCGCTCGAAGAAGTAATCGATAATTATCTTGTTTTAAAAAATATATCCTTATTAGTAATATTATAATCGGATTCTGAACCTGCAGGAAATTCATCGATGGTAAATCCATTATTTTCGAAAGATACAATATAACCTTTGTGAGAATTCGTTATTTCAGAACCAATTATCCATTTACATAATATTTTTTTCTCCATACAGCTATCAATCTGCTCCTCCCGCCTTTTCATGAAATCAAACATGGAAGCATATTTCATGTTACCCCGAAACCATTTAAGAAGTTCATCCTTGCCTGTTCCCGATTCTACTCGAATTGTCTTGCTGCCTTGCTTAGGTGTATTTGACTCGGTTGAACACGCCGGTACACTCAAGCACAGTATCATTATGAAAATCATGGTAAGCTCTACATGCAAAATTCTCAACAGCATTTTCATTCTTTCTCAACCTCCTTTTAAGGCATATTCACAGAGATTTCATACGTTCCCATGGAAATCTTACCCATCAGGCCTTTAGACCAGAGGAGGTCAGTAGCCTTAACTTTCATATCTTTAGGGACCATGAGTATGAGCTTCACACCGAGATCAGACAGTACCTTCCATTTCTCCACTCTTTTTTCAGAAATACTTTCTGCTGTTTCGACCTCAAGCAGTGCGAGGATCATACCATGGTTACCGAGGATCATGTCTGGATAATGGCCTCTGTATTCGGCCTTCCTCTCTCCTGTCCTGTTTACGCCTATTTCTTTGTATTCCCTCGAGAGACGTCTTTTCAGATGCTCAAGAATAATTTCGTGTATGAGATCTCCATATTCCATTTCACATGTCTCCTTAAAACTACTTAAAGACTTAGTACTAATGAGTTTAGCAGAGTTTTTAATGTGAATCCATCAATTTTTGAGACTATTTTATTTCTCGTGAAAGGAAAATATTTCTCTCAAGAATATTATACAGAAAAATTTATACTATTGGATTTGAGACTGCTGAAAAACAATGTCCACTATTTTATTGAATTCTTGTCATTGACCCGAAAATGCCCCTCTTTGGCAAAGAGGAGTTAGGGGAGATTTTATGAATATGATGCGAAAATGTTATTTCCTAAAATACCCCTTCAGCTCCCTTTTCCAGAGGGGGAGTGAATAATACCGGTCAGATATCATATCCTTTCATCACAGGAACAAGATTCTTACCAATTTATTCGAGGCCTTTACTTTACAAGCGAGATATATTAAAATTTCCTAGTTTTAAGGAGGTGAGGGCTTGGTCAAAATCAGACTTTCCAGGTTGGGAGCGCACAAAAGACCTTTCTACAGAGTAGTAATAGCTGATTCCAGGGCAAGAAGGAACGGGCCTTTCATAGAGATTCTTGGGACTTATGATCCTTTGAAAGAACCGTCCGAGGTTAAGCTAAATGTAGAGAAGGTAAAATATTGGTTGCAGCGGGGAGCACAACCTACTGATATTGTTAAAAAGCTTATACAAAGGGCTGGCTTATAGGCAGTCCAAAACTCGAATGGAGGTGGGCCGTGAAAGACTTAGTGGAAAGGATGGCGAAGGCTCTTGTAGACAAGCCTGAAGAGGTTAATGTTACCGAAGTTGACGGAGAAAAGACTACTGTTTTCGAGCTCAGGGTCGCGCAAAGCGACCTCGGAAAGGTTATAGGCAAACAGGGAAAGACTGCCCGTGCAATGAGAACAATACTCAGTGCATCAGGTACGAAAATAGGTAAGCGCTGTGTGCTTGAAATCCTAGAATAAAAAGACAGGTTTAAGCACTTAGTCCCTCACCCAAGAACAACAGTCAGGAAGTGGGAAGGAAGATTCCTTGCTTCCCACTTCCATTTTCAAATGTGTATTTCTGAATTTCTAAAAGATGAAATGTGAAATCGTTACCATTTTCCCTGAAATTTTCCATGCCTACATCGGTGAAAGTATCCTTAAAAGGGCACTTCAGAGAAAACTCATCGAGGTAGGGGTACACGACCTTCGCGATTATACAAAGGACAGACACAGAACTGTAGATGACTACCCTTATGGCGGAGGTGCTGGCATGGTTATGAAGCCCGAACCTTTTTTCGATGCTGTCGAGACATTGTGCCCGGAGAGGGCAGGAAGAAAAGTTATTATGTTGAGTCCTGCAGGTAATAAATTTGACCAAAAGATGGCAGAGGATTTTTTAGAAGAAAAAAAGAGGCTTTTCTTTTTATGTGGACGATATGAGGCTATAGACGAAAGGGTAAGGATAGCCATTGTTGATGATGAAATATCCATAGGAGATTATATTTTAACTGGTGGAGAATTAGCTGCCTTAGTTATAATAGATGCTATTGCAAGATTAATTCCCGGAGTGTTAGGAGATGAGCGTTCTGCAGAGGAGGATTCATTTTCAAGCGGTCTCCTGGATTATCCTCATTATACGCGTCCTCCGGACTTCAGGGGCATGTCGGTACCTGAGGTTTTGCTGTCCGGAAACCACAAAGAGATCTGGCGATGGAGAAGAAAAGAAGCCTTACGACGCACATTAGAAAGAAGACCTGAACTTCTTGAGAAGATCAGTCTCAGTGATGAAGATCATAGATTAATAAGTGAATTAAGGAGGGAGTTGCCATGAGCTTACTCGGAGCCGTAGAAGAGGGCTTTAAAAGAAACATAACAGACTTTAATATCGGCGATACCGTAAGGGTTTTTGTAAAAGTCGTAGAAGGCGACAAAGAAAGAATCCAGCCTTTTGAAGGTGTTGTAATCGCCAGACGCGGAGGCAGTACAAGAGAGACCTTTATGGTGAGAAAGGTATCTTTTGGCATCGGGGTCGAGAGAATATTTCCCCTTCATTCTCCTGCCATCGATAAGATAGAGGTTCTCAAGAGAGGTCGTATAAGAAGAGCCAAGCTATATTACTTAAGAGGCAAGAAAGGCAAGGCAGCAAAGATCAAGGAAAGAGAAAGAGAATCAGGATGGACGACCTCTACCAGTACGACGAATCCTTAAGGAAGAAAGGATATTTAAGGATCGCTGGTATTGATGAGGCCGGAAGAGGACCGCTCGCCGGCCCTGTTGTTGCAGCAGCAGTTGTCTTTTCAAAATGCATAAAGATTGAAAGACTCAGAGATTCTAAAAAAGTACCGGAAAAAGAAAGGGAAATTCTGTACTCCGAGGTATTACGTTTATCTGAAGGTATTGGTGTTGGTATTGTTGGGCATGAAGAAATCGATAGGTTGAATATCCTCAGAGCTACGAGACTTGCGATGCAGTATGCCGTAGAAGACCTTTCCGAGCCTCCTAATATACTTGTTATTGATGCCCTTTTGTTACCATCAGTTTCCATAAGACAAGTATCTATCATAAAAGGTGAGAGCATAAGTGCCTCTATTGCTGCTGCCTCGATAGTAGCAAAGTTTGTAAGAGACAAGATCATGATGGAGTATCATCGGCAATATCCACAATATAACTTTGAAAAACATAAAGGTTATTCCACGAAGGAACATCTCGACATGATAAGGCTCTACGGTCCATGCCCTATTCACAGAAAAAGTTTTCA
>DASPRG010000034.1:0-7816 GCA_035624555.1 Thermodesulfovibrionales bacterium | reverse complement strand
CCATGAGGATTTTACTCTTGAGCAGGTTTACTGTCTCTGCAGCATTAGTAGAGGGAGGAGGTGATATACCAAATTGTGCAGCAAGGGCATTCATGCCTGACGGTGCATTTTGTGGTGTTACAGGTTCAATAACAGCTCTTGCCTCATAAATCTTAGTCTGGAGGAGGGAAATTATCCCTGTTGTCAGCACTGAGATTGCAACAATTATAATGATTAGCTTCTTACGCTTTTTCAGTACGTTGAAATAATCAAGCAGGTTTATTTCATCTTCTATATATGAAAGGTTTTCCATCTCTCTATTCCTTAATAAGAAGACATTTGATAGATGAGATTGCTTCGCCCCGACTTTGGTAGGGACTCGCAATGACAACCTTTTTCTGCCGTTAAATTTTATATGGAATTATTGCTGGCAGACACGCATTTCAGATACTTGCCAAATTATTCATAAGTCCAAAGATATTGTCAAGCTAACTTGTTCACAAAAGCCATCTTCTGAGCAGACTTTTTGCCCCTTCTTTATCGAGTGGCTGGTTGCCAGAACCGCATTGGGGATCCTGCACACAGGAAGGGCAGCCTTCTTCGCAGGGGCATTCATCAATGATCTTCAGGGTAGCAGCAAGCCAATCACCGATAACCTCTGTCGCCCTTTTTGTAAGTCCTATCCCTCCTTCATATCCATCATAAATGAATATTGCAGGTTGTTTAAACTCTGGATAAAAGGTATAACTCAATCCCCCGATGTCTCCCCTGTCGCAGAGAGCGAAGAGTGGTATGCATGCTATTGCTGTATGCTCTACTGCGTGGAGTGTTCCTGCAAGATCAAAACCCTCTGATTCGATAAAGGATTTTGTTGCCTTATCTATTTCAATCCAGAGTCCTTCTGTCTCGAATATATAATCAGGCATATCGAGATCGTGTCTCGAAATCCTGACCCTGTCAAAGATTCTCTTCTTCTCATAGCTTATTATCTTCTGCGTTGTTTTAAGGCTTCCCCAGTGGACTGAAAGGCCCATGTAATCATGCAACTCTTTCTCTTGTATTACTTCCGTATCCTCTTTGCTTAAAGCCTGGGTATAATAATTTACATCAACCTCATTGCATATAACCTTTTTTCTTTCTAAATCAAGTTCTGAAATATGGTATTGCCTTCCCCTGTGGAGGTAGATAGCACCAGGGAAAGCATCTCTGAAGACCCTCATACCACTGAGCTCCCCAATTGCCTTTCCCGATTCATCAACAATACCAAAAGGCTCACCAATCGCCCTGATACCAACTTCCCGGTGAGGCATCTTCCTTCTCGGAAACCATATATCCCCTCTCTTCCCGGGATTGAGAATCCCTTCTGCAACAAGTTCATCAATCAAAGGCATAAGTTTCTTTACATCGTATACACCATCGTCTTCTCTCAGGTAAACCTCTGAAGAGGCGCAGGGGATGTGTCTTTTAAGGATATTTTTGTTCTCAGGGTCTATGACTGCTGCCTCATGGCTTTTCTCGAAGAATGCTTCAGGATGGCGCATGTAATACTGGTCGAGGGCATCAGGGATTGCGATCATCGCAACAATTGATTCCTGTCCGTGTCTTCCGACCCGACCTGCCCTCTGCCAGGTGCTTGCCACAGAGCCAGGATAACCGCAGAGTATGCAGCAATCAAGCCCTCCTATGTTAACCCCAAGCTCAAGGGCGCTTGTTGATATAACGCCTAGGAGCTCTCCGCTGAATAATCTCTGTTCTATCTCACGTCTTTCTTTCGGAAGAAAACCAGCACGGTAAGGGCTGATTCTTCCCTCAAGCTCAGGTGCATGGCTTATAACCCATGAATATATGAGCTCTGTTATCTTTCTTGCCTTTGTGAAGATAATCGTTCTGAGCCCTGCCTCCAGGCACTTCATAAAAAGCCTTGTTGTTTCTGTATAAGGGCTGTCGAGAGGATTGATAAAAATAAAATGCCTCCCTGCCTGTGGTGCCCCACTCTGAGCCACAACTTTGAAAGGTAATCCTGTGAGTTCTCTGGCAAGCTCAGAAGGATTGGCTATCGTTGCAGAGGCTGCAATGAATTGGGGATTAGATCCCCAGTATTTACATATCCTCCTTAGTCTCCTCATTACATGGGCAACATTTGAGCCGAATACACCTCTGTAGGTATGGATCTCATCAATAACAACATAACGTAGATTCCTGAAGAGTCCTTCCCATTTTTTATGGAAAGGGTTTAGTGCAAGGTGGAGCATATCAGGATTTGTGAAAATGACCCTGGGGATTGCCTCTCTTATCTTCTTTCTCCTGTAGGCAGTGGTGTCTCCATCGTAAACCTCTCCAAAGCGTAAGGGGGACTTTGTTCTCTTTGTGGAACCCTTCTTATCCCCCTCACCCTTGCCCTCTCCCCATGGGTCGTAGACCGCAAGGGGAGAGGGTTCATTAATATCTACGGCTTCAACGATATCTCTTCTCTTCTCCCTTACCTCGACGGAATTTCTTGTTCTTTCCCCTCCCTCGATGGGAGGGGGTGGGGAGGGTGTCATAACAGAATCAGAAAGTTCATTAAGGTTTTTTACCTGATCCTGTTCAAGTCCTTTTAATGGGAATATGTATAGTGCCTTGTGCTCAGGGTTTTCGATGATGGATTCAATCACAGGGATGTTATAGATAAGGCTCTTGCCGCTTGCTGTTGGGGTCATAACAACGACATTTTCTCCCTCTCTTATTAAATTAATAGCTTCGACCTGATGACTATAGAAAAGCTCTATGCCTCGTCCTTTCAATACGTCTCTAAGCCGGTCAGATAGAGTGAGTTTCCCATATTTCGGTTTTGTGGGAGTGATGTATTTCAGTGCAGCGACCTGGCGATTAAATTTCCTGTCTTTTTCTAAAGATTCTATAAACTCAGGAACTGTCATGAAATAAGACCCTGACCTTTCAGTAGTATTTTGATATTGTATAATAAAAATATGATAGCTATTGTTGATTATGGAATGGGAAACCTGCGGAGTGTTGAAAAGGGTTTCCTTAAAGTCGGTGCTGATGCAAAAGTAATCTCAGACCCCAAAACAGTGGATAATGCCCATGCCATTGTCCTTCCAGGTGTTGGGGCATTCAGAGACTGCATGAAAAATCTCGAAGAGATGTCTCTGACAGAGGCCATTGTGAGAGCTATACAGAAAGGCAAGCCTTATCTCGGCATCTGTCTCGGTCTTCAGGTTCTCTTCACAGAATCAGAGGAGTTTGGCAGGAGTGAAGGATTGAATATCTTCAGTGGAAAGGTTGTCAGGTTCCCTGAAAATAACCTCAAGGTACCTCATATGGGCTGGAATACTGTAAAGATTCTGAGGAAACCCCCTATCCTTGACAGTATACAAGATGAGGGATTCTTCTATTTTGTACATTCCTTCTATGTTGCACCTGATGATAAGGACATCGTTGCAACTACGACTGATTACGGGGTGACTTTTACCTCTATGGTCTGGAAAGAAAATGTCTTTGCAACCCAGTTCCACCCTGAAAAGAGTCAGGAACTCGGCCTCAGGATATTAAAGGGATTTAAAGATTTTGTGAAGAAGGCTTAATCTATCAATTAAGTGGGAGAATCTTTTTTAGCTCTTCGAATACCAATTCAATGATTCTCGGTATCTTGGATTTAATTTCAGGGGTTAATTCCATACCCATCTCGAGAGATTTAGGTTCAATACCGATAACTGTTGTATGTGGTGTTTTTCCGATCAGCCCTGACAAATCTATGACCTCTAAAATTCCAATCTGGTGAACAGATGTCTTAAAACCAGATGGACAGTTCTGAACTTTACCAATGTCGAACCGATAGATAGAACCAGCTTCAGCGTCTCCTTTTACTGCGTCTATTACGATGAGTCGATCAGCCTCTGTAATAACATTTAAAAGACGGAAGCCATCTGTTCCCCCCTCGACAACTGAAACCTCTGGTGGTAAGTCCATCTTCACGAGCTCGTTGGCTACATGAACTCCTACCCCTTCATCAGACAGGAGGAGGTTGCCAACTCCAAGAATAACAATTTTTAGGGGGGAGATTGTCTCTCCCCCCGTTGAATCTGCTGCAGAAGACACTGTCTTTTTTCTCACTCTATTAGGAACTTCCTGATCTCATTTGTCTGAGGGTCGATAATATGGATAGCGCAAGCAAGACAGGGATCAAAGGAGCGGATGATCCGACCCACATTGATAGGGTTCTCAGGATCAGGCACAGGAGCGCCAATAAGAGATTCTTCATATTGTCCACGGACTCCGTTTTCGCAGCGAGGTGAGGCATTCCATGTCGAGGGCACAACAGCCTGATAATTCTCTATCTTTTTATCCTTGATCTTTATCCAGTGTCCCAGACCTCCTCGAGGTGCCTCATGGAATCCAGCACCCATACCGCTTTCAGGTGGATCCCAATGTGCTGTATCGTGAATCTTGAATCCTGGTTTTGTCATCTCAGTAAGGAGTTGATCAAGCCATACATAGCAGGCATCTGCGATCAGTTTGGTCTCAATGGCTCTGGCTGCATGACGGGCTACTGCACCCGGTTTAGCACCTTCCTTGACCAATCCGATAACATCAGGATTTTTAGCCACAATCATCCGTGCAAATGGCCCAACTTCCATTGCCTTACCATCATAGCGGGGAGCTTTTACAAAGGTGTATGCGCCTTTTTTGTCAAGGTCATATACCTGCTCACCATCATAGGGATGCACAGGGTTCTTTGCCTTATACCATGCATATTTTACAGATTCGGTGATCTTCTTCGTGTCAACAGGATCAACCTTGATATTCGCGGGGTCAAGACCAATAATAACACCCGCCGGAAAAACAAGGTCTTTACCTGCTGAATCTTTTGGAAAGTCACCGTAAGAGAGATAGTTGTAATGACCTCCACCTACACCCATCTTTGCAAGTGGCCATAGAGGACCTTTTCCGAAAGTAAGAACATCGGGTATATAGACTTCTTCAATAAACTTTTTCTGCTCGTCGAGCATGGTGCGGAAACGGGCCCACTGGTTTAAATCAGGATATGATGTTACACCTCCAACCACAATATTCTGGTAATGTGGAGTCCTTCCACCCCATATAGCGCCCATATTTCTGGCCTTGGCATGCATCTTCAGGGCCTTAAGATAATGATTAACTGCAGAGATCACCAGATCTGGATCTTTGACAGTAAATTCATCTGGTGCGTAACGCGGTGTTAAAGGATAGGTATCTTTTGCCTTTACTAAACCAACAATCTTATCCTTAACAGCCAGCAATTCCTTGTCTTTTCCTTTGTAATTGGCAACAGCCATGATATCGATATAGTCGAGTGCACTGAGCTGGTAAAAATGAAGTACGTGGTCATAGATATATTCAGCTCCCATAACGAGGTTTCTGATGAGATTTCCGCCCCAGGGAACCTGAGCCCCAAAAGCTGCATCGAGAGCACGCGCAGAAGCTAACTGATGAACGCTATAGCATACACCACAGAAACGACTGGTGATATAGGAGGCGTCCCTCGGGTCTTTACCTGTGAGCATAGCCTCAAAACCTCTGGCCATGGTACCACTACTCCATGCATCTTTAACCTTGCCGTTTTCAACTTCAACTTCGATTTTGAGGTGCCCTTCAATCCTTGTTATTGGATCGACAACAACTTTTTTTGCCATCTGCTTTCACCTCCTTTATGCCGTTTTCTTGGATATGCTTTTTCCCCTCATAGCCCAAATCTTTTTAGATATCTCATTTTCGGCAGTATAAAGGGGAGTCACTTTGTCATAAAAAACAGGTTCGCCACATGCCTGACATACACCTCCACAATCAAGGCAGAAGCTTATTCCGTCGTTCCATCTCCGTACAGTGCAGTCAATGTAAGAAACTGGTCCTTTGCATCCCTTTTCAAAGAGACACCAGTTTTTCTGTTTGGGATCGTTCCAATCTTTGAGGAATTCACCGGCATCAAAATGAGCGCGCCGCCTGCAGTTATCATGCATTGATACTTCTCCAAAGTACATTGCAGGCCGTCCTTTCGAATCGAGTTCCGGTAGCTTTCCTGTAACAAGGACATAGAGAATTGTTCCTATCAGATGATCAGGATGAACCGGACAGGTGGAAATATTGATGACAGGTTTGTTAATCCCTGCCTTTTTAAGAACGTCGCTGACACCCATCCCTTTGGTAGGACAAGCCCTTGGGATACCACCAAAAGCAGAACATGCCCCAACAGCGAGCACTGCAGTTGAATTCTTTGCTGATTCTTCCAATCTTTTTCTGAAGGGCATTCCGCCTCCCATATGGAACCGGTCATCCGCTCCAGGTGTTGCTCCTTCCGCAATTAATATATAGCCACCCTGTTTAACTATGTCTTCATAAGCTTTTTCAGCTACATGCCCTGTTGCTGCCATGATCGTGTGGTCATACCTGATCGATATCTTGTCAAGAATGACTGAAGCAATAGGGGGGTACGAAACTTGAGTAAGTGCAATAGTGCAACCGGCGCAGGCTTGACCTTCAATCCACATCACCGCCGGCTTTCCAGAGGTTGGTTTTTCTAATGCATGGACGACCCCGGACGTGAATTCAAATTCTGAGAGACCAAGTACTGCTGCAGTTGCAGCGCAATATTTCAGGAAGTCTCTTCTGTTTATTCCGTGAGCTTTCAATTCCCGCACGAGGTCTTTACTGACAACATCTTTTTCTTTCATACTTCACCTCCTTCTAAGTTTGTTCAGTGCGCAGATTCTCCTTTACTATGTTTAAGTTATCACCTCCTTTATTACTCAACTCAATATATTCAATAGAATGCCAAATAAACCTGTAGAAATCAATAACAAAAAAAATCAAGAATATATATGGAATTTTTTCTAACCTCACATATCAATAATAAAGCAAAAAAATAATATCCAAATATCAGTATAAGTCTGATTTTTTCATCAGTTTTTATCCTACAAAACAAGAGTTGAAGGAATGATACCTGTTCGATTAAAGTGTATTCAATGATGCAAATCACAGAAGATACTTTTGAGCAAGTTCAACGAATCTTTAGAACATCACTGATCATTGACCTGCGGGGTGTGACATTTATAGATCCTTATGGTATGGTTGGCCTCCTAAAAGTCGGTGAACTTCTGAGATTGGAGGGAATTCAAAAAACTCTGTTCCTTCCAAAATCAGAAGAGGTTATTAAATATCTCGAAAGGATGGATTTCTTTAAGTTCATCAATAAATACTTCAAGCTTGTGCCTTCAGAGCCGGAAATACCAGAGAGATATTTAAGGAGCTCTTATTCAGATGTTCTCCTTGAGATTACACCAATAGAAAAATCAGATGACATCCATTTTATCGTTGGTAAGGTTAAGGAACGTGCACTTGCAATACTTGCAAAGCATCTCCACTACGATGTAAAGGCAATAAATGGCTTTATCGTTGCTCTTTCAGAGGTGTGCCAGAATATCCTTGAGCACAGTGAGGATACAGGTTTTGTAGGAATACAGAAGTATCATTTTCAGACCATTAACAAGAATGTTGTTAAAATTGCCGTCATGGATATAGGAAGAGGCTTCAAGGAATCCTTATCAGAGAGATTAAAATTAAAAGGCGATCTCGATGCGATAGAGAAGGCAATGCTTCATGCTGAATCAAGATATTTTGATAGAGGAAGAGGGCATGGGCTCGCTGCTGTGAGGCGTTTTGTTAATCAATGGAATGGCAAACTCTCAATCCGCTCAGGAACAGCGAAGCTTTCGATAATACCTGATTGGGCATGGGGAAAAGAGAGGGAAATGAATCTTGTTTATTTCCCCGGGGCACAGATAAATATCATGCTGCCAGAAGT
>DASPRG010000036.1:0-4597 GCA_035624555.1 Thermodesulfovibrionales bacterium | reverse complement strand
TGAAAACCTGCCATCCGTAATAAGGGAAACGGACTCACTAAGGCCCATCCCTGTTATAGCCGCAGTAGGAGACAGCATCTCTCTCATTCCCGGTCCACCCTTTGGTCCCTCATACCTTATGACAACAATGTCTCCGCGATTAATGTTTCCAGCAAGGATTGTCTTCATGGCATCCTCTTCAGAATCAAATACCTTCGCTACACCCTCAAACTTCATCATACCTTTACTAACAGCAGATTGCTTAACAACCGCTCCATCAGGTGCAAGATTACCACGGAGTATAGCGATCCCACCCTCTTTATGATATGCCTTATTGAGTGGTCTGATAACATCTGCATCATGAATTTCTGCTGAGTCTGCTACAGCAAAGGTGCCTTTACCACTTACGGTGATATTATCATGTATCCTGTCCCTCAGCCTTTTAAGAACTGCTGGGATTCCTCCTGCATAATCAAGATCTTCAAGGTAATGCCTGCCTGCTGGAAGCATATCGCAGATATGTGGTACTTTCTTACTCAATTCATCAAAAAGCTCCAGGGGGAGTTCTATCCCTGCATCATTGGCTATTGCAGGGATATGAAGCACAGTGTTTGTTGAACCTCCAAGAGCAAGATCAACCATAATTGCATTTTCGAAGGCTTTTCTTGTCATTATCTTTCTTGGAGTTATATTTTTTCTGACGAGATCAACAATTCTCATTCCGCTTGCAAAGGCAATCCTCTTCTTTTTTGACGATACGGCAAGTGCCGTAGCACAGCCATCAAGGCTCATTCCAAGGGCCTCTGTTATACAGGACATCGTATTTGCAGTGTACATGCCCTGGCATGAACCTGCGCCTGGACAGGCACACTCTTCAAGGGCCTCAAGTTCCTCATCTGTTATCAAACCTTTCTTGTACTTACCAATTGCCTCAAAGGTATCATTCACAAGGGAAAGCCTCCTGCCTTTCAGATGGCCTGAGAGCATCGGACCTGCAGTCACAACTATTGAGGGAATATTAACTCTTGCAGCAGCCATAAGCATCCCTGGGGTAATTTTATCGCAGTTTGTCAGAAGTACAAGGGCATCAAATTGATGCGCCTCTGCGATTGTTTCTACCGAATCAGCAATGAGCTCTCTTGATGGAAGGGAATAATGCATACCCCGGTGACCCATCGCTATTCCATCACATATACCGGGGATTCCGAAAAAGAATGGATATCCCCCACCTGTATGAATACCTTTTTCTATAAATCTCTCGAGGTCTCTCATTCCCACATGGCCGGGAATGATATCAGTAAAACTTGTTGCCACACCAATAAAGGGCTTCTCCATCTCTGTCTTGGGAATACCTGTAGCGTAAAGAAGTGCCCTATGCGGAACCCTTTCCAATCCCTTTTTGATCATCCTACTTCTCACAATAAAATTACCTCCTGACTCCTCGCTGTCATTCTCCGGCTTGACCGGAGAATCCAGGGTCTGGATTGCCCAATCAAGTTGGGCAATGACCATTAATGGACGAGAGTTTTATGCAATTTTAGGTAGCCTTTCACGGTTCTTATTTCCTTACAGTTCCCAATTCTTAGCTATCAGTTCTCACTTAATACTTCTCATTCTTAATTCATACGGCCTTTTTTAAAGTCTCTTATCAGTGCTGCCATCCTGTCTTTTTTAAGGAGCTTTTGCTTCTGTATCTTTTTCCTCTCAACCTCTTCCTCCGGTGTAAGAAAACGTTTGCTGTCGATTTTTGAAAGAATTTCCTCAAGATTCTTATGTTCTTCTGTAAGCTTCTTAAATTCTGCATTTTCCTTTTTGAGAACTTCAACAATCTCTTCTTCTTTCACCTGTACCCTCCTTTTTTAAAATGAAAAATTAACATTTTCCCAGGGTAAAAACAACCCTGAAATCTAAAAAGTAAGCATCTCCATTTCCGTAATTGTAAGGATATAGTATTTGAGCGGCTTATTTTGCTGATACTCCAATGAGAATATCTAAATATAAAGAGGCAAAATCCTCGGAGGTCTCGATCCCGAAAACTTTCGGGATCGGAACGAGAATGAGCGAAAATACTATATCCTTACCATGCCTCTTTATTACTCACCTCTGAGAAATCAATAGCCAATTTATAGCACAAAAGGGGATGCTTCCATCCCAAATTGCAGTTAATGAAGTTTTTTCTCATGCAGCATCCTCTCTGCCATTTTATATGAATTCTCTATACAGTCATTAACACCAATCCCCCGATAAGAATTTCCCGTAATATAAAAGCCGTTGTGTCTGCTGACAATTGTGTCAATCTTCTCAAGCCTCTTCCCATGGCCTAAGAGATACTGCGGTATGCCTTTCTCATGTGTATAAACCCTGGCAAAATCAGGCTGGGCCTGTATATCCATAATTTTTCTTGTTTCATCCACGACGGTATTGATAAGTCTATTTTCGTCCTGCAAGGCAATCTCTACAGCCCTGGCACCTCCGAGCATACTCCTCAGAAGTACATACCCTTCAGGTGCCCTGTTTGGAAATATGCTTGAATCCCAGAGCGTTCCGAGTATCCTTCTGTTTTCTCTTTTCGGCACGAGAAAACCAAAACCATCGAGAGGTCGGCCTATTTTATCTTTCCTGTAGCCCAAACATACAACAGAAACAGGAGGATAAGGAATTTCTCCAAGGGTTAAAGACAGGTCCCTATTAAAGTCCTTGACTATTTCTGATGCAGCATGAGCTGGAGTTGCAACAACAACACCTTCTGCCTCAACCTTCGAATTATCAGAAAGGAAGACGGTATAGGTATCACCTCTTCTGTCGATTGAGACTACCTTGCTTCCAGCCTTTAATCTTTCTCCCAGAAAGTTTTTAAGGGCTGAGATAAAAACTTCCATGCCATCATAAAATGAAGTAAGGACTCCTCCAGGTCCTGGTCCTACTTTCTGTCCAGTCTTTTTAGCCTCCTTCTGAAGCTTTATCATACCCTGTATGAGGCTCCCATATTTGTTTTCCAGGTCATATACCTTTGGGAAACAACTTTTAAGACTCATCGTCTCGGGATCGCCAGCATAGATGCCCGATGCCATTGGATCTATTAACTTTTCAAATGCTTCTCTACCGAGTCTCCGTCTCGCAAAATCAGCAAGTGTCTCATCATCTCCTTCTCTCTTTGGTACAACTATTTCCCATACAATCCTCAGTCTGCCGTAAAGACTGAGAAGATTCGATGTGAAGAAAGAGAGAGGTGACTCAGGTAACATATGGAGTTTACCATCAGAAAATATAAATCTCTTTCTTGCTGCATCATTGCTCCTTACCGGAGCAAGTCCTAACTTCGCAGCAAGTTCCAGTGTCCTCGGTCTATTATCTAAAAAGCCATTAACACCGCCTTCACAGAGAAATCCCTCTACCCTGTCAGTCCATATCTTGCCTCCTGCTTTTTTCTCAGACTCAAGGACAAGAATGTCTAAAGAAGGGTTTTTCTCTAAGAGAAAATAGGCTAAAGAAAGTCCAGAAATACCTCCGCCCACAATAAGTAATCTCATGCCCATCCTTTTTCTTTTAAGCCCTTTAACGCCATGTCTTTCAATGCCTCTATAAACAGGGGGTGTATATTCAGAGAATCCACCCGCTTGAGCGTCATACCAAGGTTTTTGGCCATAGCTTTATATAATATATCTATCTCATAAAGGGTCTCAATATGATCTGAAACAAAACTGATCGGAACAACGAGAATGTTCTTATATCCCAGCTCAGCAAACCTCTTCAGCATTTCCCCTGTAGAAGGTTTAAGCCACTTCACAGGGCCACTCTTGCTCTGATACGACAGGTACCACTCTATATTCAAACTCTTTGTGACCTCCCTAATTGTTCCTTTAATCTGATTTACATAAGGGTCTCCTCCTTTGATAAGGCTCTCTGGAAGATTGTGAGCGCTGAAAAGTAAATGGACTGAAGCAGAGTGATTAAATGAATCAAGGCCCTTTTTTATAACATCAATAAGTGCCTCTATGTAAAGAGGATGGTCATACCATGAGGAGATACAGAAGACTTCTATGGGATACTCTGAAAGAACTTCCTGCAATCTGGATAATGATGAGCCTGCTGTGGCATGGGAATAATGAGGATACATGTTTAATGCAATAAGCTTTCTTACTCCATCTCTGGATATCTTGGGAACCACCTCTTCGATGAAGGGATGCCAGTACCGCATCCCCACAAAGGTTTTAAACTTCACCCCCTCCTTTACCCTCCCCCCTCGAGGGGGAGGGATGGGTGGGGGGGCACCCTGACTACTAACTTCTGGCTTCTGACTTCTGATTTCTGAATTCCGGTTAAGCGCTTCCTCAAGTGCTCTTGCCTGAGCCATAGTAAGATCAAATATTGGCGATTTGCCCCCGATAAGGCGATAGAGCTTTTCCGTCTTTCTTGAGCGAAGACTTGATATAAGCCATGCTATGGGTTTCTGAAGGAATGGTGGTCCGAGTCTTATAATTTTTCTGTCAGAGAAGAGATTATAGAGAAATGGCCTCACTGCCCGGAGGGAATCAGGTCCACCGAGATTCAAGAGCATTACACCGATAATCTCTTTTCCAGTTTCACCCAGATCTCGGTTCCGATTTCGGAATTTTCT
>DASPRG010000031.1:0-5291 GCA_035624555.1 Thermodesulfovibrionales bacterium | reverse complement strand
TTACCAGCTCTGGGGTCAAGGCAGCCTCTTCCCATACCGGTGCGCTTTCAGGGCGGGAGGTATCCTTTGATGCTGCCTTCAACAAAGTGGAGTTATTCGGGCACATGCAGTTGGTGAACTCTTCAATTATGCCGTAGCTTTTGCCAATCAACCTTTGCCTCAGGGCCCAAATGTAGCAGTTATAACAAATTCTGGAGGACCGGGAATCATAGCAGCAGATGCCTGTGACAAATTAGGCCTCCAGCTTGTTCCTTTACACAAGGAGACAGTAGATGAGCTCAGAAATTTTCTACCTCCCTTTGCATCATTCTACAACCCCGTTGATATTCTGGGAGACGCCTCAGCAGAGAGATATGAAAAAGCCCTCTATACAGTAATACAAGATGAGAAAGTACAAGGGATACTGGTTCTTTTGACACCAACAGCAGTTGTGGATGTGGAAGGTACTGCCAAGGCAGTAGCAAATATCGCTCATTTAATTGATAAACCTATCTTGACGTCATTTATGGGGAAAAAGAGTGTTGAAGCTGGATCTAAGATTCTCACGAAATACCATATTCCTAATTATAGTTATCCGGAACATGCTGTTTCTTCTCTCAATGCGATGTACCAATATCATGTATGGACAAAAAGGCCTGAAAAGAACTATCCCCATTTTGAAGGCTTAAAAGATAAGGCCCTTGATGTATTTGAAATGGTTAAGACAGAAAAACGTGAGCATTTAACAGATGCAGAAATCTATGAGGTTTTACATGCTTATGGATTTTTTCAACCGAGGAGTTTGATGGCCAGAACCTCTGAAGAGGCTGTTGCAGCTGCAAAGGGAATAGGTTATCCTGTTGTCATAAAGATTGTTTCTCCACAGATTCTCCACAAGAGCGATATAGGGGGTGTCAAACTCAATATCAACAGCAAAAAAGAAGTAGAGAATACTTTCTTCGATATCACGACAAGAGTGAAACATATTATGCCCACAGCCCAGATATATGGAGTGATGATTCAGGAGATGGTTTCTGGTGGGAAAGAGGTCATTATCGGTATAACACGAGATGCCCAGTTCGGACATATGATTATGTTTGGACTTGGGGGGATCTATGTCGAGGTTTTGAAAGATGTTTCTTTCAGGATTGTTCCATTAAGTAGAGAGGATGCTCATGAAATGATCAGGGAAACCAAAGTCTTTCCTCTTTTGAGGGGAGTCAGAGGAGAGGCAGAAACTGATATCGAGGCTATTGAGAAATCCTTATTACTTTTATCGCAAATGGCTTTGGATTTTCCCCAGATCATTGAGGCTGAGATAAACCCACTCCTGGTTAAGAAGCGAGGAGAAGGAGTGGTAGCCATTGATGCACGATTTATTATAGGAGGGGACTAAAATGATTTCTTTATATGTCGGTTCCACATCAGGATATTCTGGCAAGAGCTTAGTCACTATGGGACTAGGTCTCAAGTTTAAGAAAGACGGTCTCAGGGTTGGATATATCAAGCCTGTGGGAATCTTACCCATTAAGATTGAAAATATTCTTTCAGATAAGGATGCATGGTTTATCTATAGAGCACTGGAGTTGAAAGATCCTATATCTGAACTATGCCCTGTCGTAATGACCCAGGAGCTTAGTGTTAAAGCTTACCAAAAGGATATTAAGGGTCTTATGGGAAAAATCGAAAAATCCTATGAGCAACTATCAGGAAATAAAGACATCATGATAGTTGGTGGTTCTGGGAGCATTTATTCCTGGAGTATTCTAGGCGTATCTGGTCTTAAAGTAATAAGGCGCCTCAATGCAAAGGCAGTTATTGTGGTGAAGTACGAAGGTGAGTATTGTGTTGATTATATCCTCCAGGCAAAAAAGGATCTGGATGATCACTTTATAGGTGTAATATTCAATAAGGTTACTCATGAATATAAGCAAGGCGTTGAGGATTATATCGTTCCCTTTTTAAAAAGAAGGGGTGTAGATATCATCGGCATATTACCACATGATCCCTTAGTTGGTTCCATTACGGTAGAGGAATTGACTGAGATGCTGGGAGGTAAGGTTCTATGCTGTCACGACAAGCTGAGCAATCTGATAGAGCGTTTCTTAATTGGAGCTATGCAGGTCGATAGAGCTACAGAGTATTTTAAAAGAACGAAAAATAATGCGGTAATTGTGGGTGGTGACAGAGCCGATATACAGTTATCCGCTATAGAATCTGGCACGGAATGTCTCGTACTTACGGGGGAGCTCTATCCCAGTGAAATCATTATAGCGAGAGCTGAACAGAAAGATATACCCATCATCGTGGTCAGAGACGATACTTATGCTGTTGCAAAAAAATTAGAAAAACTCTCTGTGAGGTTAAGATTAAGGGACAAGGCAAAAGTATCTCACGGTATGGATCTGGTTATGGAGAGTGTTAACTTCCCCTTACTTTATAAAAAGCTGGGAGTAAACATCGGATAATATCACCCTCAAAATGTCCCCATTTCGCTGGATTAACTTCTTGACATAAAAAAGGGCTTTGATATATAAAGGTATATGCAAATTCCTCTTAAGTTAGACGATTTCTTCTGTCCAAACGAGTCATGTAATGACCATGGAAAAAGGGGACTGGGGAATATCGTCATCTATGACAGGTATGGAAGGAATCGTCGGAAACTCCTTAAATGCAAAACCTGTAAATCAACATTTTCTGAGCGACGCAGCTCATTCTTCTTCGGTCTCCATACACAGGAGACTACGATAAAGGAAGTCATTCATCATCTTCTCGATGGGAAGAGCTTCAGAGAGGCCGCAATTGCATCTGATCTTGATAAGGACACTGTACAGAGGATATGGAAAAGGTTCCTGCTTAATTGCGAAGAATCGGTAGAGAGCCTTTTAAAAGAGTTCAACATAAGGCTCGAAGACCTTATAGTTCTCTTATATAAGAGAACTCAAAAAAGGGTGAGATAAGAGAATGCGCGAGATAAAAATTGCAATTGCCGGGATAGGAAATTGCGCAAGCTCCCTCATTCAGGGTATTGCATATTACAATGCTTTAAGCGAGAATCATCCAGAGAGGGACCTCGGCCTCATGCATTATGACCTCGGAGGGTACAGGCCAGGTGATATTAAAATCGTTGCAGCCTTTGATATCGACGTGAGAAAAGTAGGCAAACCTCTCAAGGAAGCCGTCTTTGCCAAGCCAAACTGTACAAAAATATTCAATGGAAACATGCCTGATTATCCTGTTACTGTCGAAATGGGTGAAGTGTTAGACGGCGTAGCCTCTCATATGGAAAATTATCCAGATGACAGGCGAGTTATTGTTGCCAAAAAGGAGCCCTGTGATGTTGCAAAGGTTTTAGAGCAGAGCAGCGCTGAGATTCTTCTGGGCTACTTACCTGTAGGATCTGAAATGGCAACAGCCTTTTATGCTGAGGCATGCCTGCAAACTGCTGTCAGTTTCATTAATTGTGTTCCTGTCTTCATTGCATCAAGCAAATCCTGGGCACATCGCTTTAAAGAAAAAAATATTCCAATCATAGGGGATGATATTAAAAGCCAGATAGGCGCTACGATCATTCATCGAACACTGACAAAGCTATTTGAAGACAGGGGTGTAAAGATAGACAGTACATACCAATTAAATGTGGGTGGAAACACCGATTTCTTGAATATGTTAAATCACGATAGATTAAAATCTAAAAAGATATCGAAGACAGAGGCAGTCCAGTCTCAACTTCAGAATCCATTGAAAAATGAGCATATCCACATAGGTCCTTCTGACTATGTTCCCTGGCTCATGGACAACAAGATTTGTTTTCTCAGGATAGAGGGAAGAGGTTTTGGACACATACCAGTAAACATAGAACTCAGACTTTCTGTCGAAGACTCTCCAAACAGTGCAGGAGTCGTCATAGATGCTATACGGTGCTGTAAAATCGCTCGTGAGAGAAGAGTAGGGGGGGTGCTTATATCTCCTTCTGCATATTTCATGAAACACCCCCTTGAACAATTCCCTGACGAGGAAGCACGGGACATGGTAGAAGACTTTATTGCCGGGAAGAGGGAACGATAGCGGGTGTTAAGTGCCAAACTGGGCCATTTTCTTGACACCCCTCTGAGCCAGATCGCAAAAAAAATCCCCCTCAGTCCAAACGCCCTTACCATAGTTGGGTTTCTTATCACAGCCGTTGCAGCCTTTATGATCCCTAAAAATATCAGACTTGGTGGAATATTAATCCTGATCGGTGGGATCTTTGATGTCTTTGATGGGGTAGTTGCAAGAACAAGGGGGCAAATTACTCACTTTGGTGCATTTCTTGATTCTGTGCTCGATAGATACTCTGACGCATTCCTTTTCCTCGCCATATCATTATATTTCGTAGAGAAAGGTAACCTTACAGGTGCTTATCTCAGTCTCGGCACATTAGTTGGTGCCTTTCTTATAAGTTACGCAAGGGCAAGGGCAGAAGGCTTGGGTAAATCGTGCTACACAGGAATTATGGAAAGGCCTGAGAGGATTATCCTCTTAGCAGTTGCTGCGATAACTGGATGGCTCTTACCTGTATTGTGGATTATGCTTTTCCTTACACACATTACTGTCCTTCAGAGGGTTTATCATGTGTGGAAGATATTGAGATAATCTGCTACTACTTTTCTTCAACCGAAGAATGCATTATGAGTTGACAAATAAAGATTGTCAAATTACAATTTTAGAGTACAAACAAGTAACAAGCAATAAAACATGGATATTGTTGAGACAATAAAAAGAAACCTGACCGGATTTCTTTTCTGTGTTATCATGGCATGGCTTACCCTGGAATTTGAGGTTTGGCTAAAAAGATGAGCGAGATTCAAGACATGGCAATGAAGATCTTCAATGCCTTTGAGGATTTCTATCTTGACAAAGATAAAAGAAAAATCTTTAATGAACTTTTTGATAGATATCTTTCTATTGTAGATATAGATGGACAAATGGATACCTATGATGCGATTGTTTCACTTGGCATTCACCATCGCTCTGAATTTGACCAGATGGTAAAAATACTTAAGGAAAAATCTCTCATCTCTGAATAGTTTTCAATTTTACTCTTTAATTACGCCTGTTATTGTCTTCGTTACGCTCATTCTCTACCAGCAAAAGATAGGAAGTCAATTGAAGGGTAGGGTTGACTAAAATGGAGCGGGCGACGGGATTCGAACCCGCGACTCTCAGCTTGGGAAGCTGACACTCTACCAACTGAGTTACGCCCGCAATATAAAATTTTATAAATCCCCATGTTCTAAAGTCAAGAAATCGCTTGTCTGTTATTCCGAATT
>DASPRG010000022.1:0-3974 GCA_035624555.1 Thermodesulfovibrionales bacterium | reverse complement strand
GTACCATAGAGCAAAGTAAGGAATTAAGGGAAAGAAAGCCTCACGAATTCCCTCTTGGCATTTGTGAAAACTGCGGGGCTGTTTATGCCTACGATGCCACGGGTCATGACAGAGGGGCGGCTTTTGTTGAGGCTTTGCTGTTCGCCTGTAACTGCGATGATTATGTTGCCTTTTCCCTTTCGGCAGGAGAAGATTACGAGGACGCTGTCATAGAGAACTATGATCCTTTTTCTCATAAAATAATTCCCGGCGGTACCTTTGAGGACAGAAGGGTCAGAGGCGCTCTCATTTTTGTCAAACTCAAGCCAGATTTGCAGGGATTTACAAAAGACATGACAAAGGACAGAATAAGGTCTTCCTTTGTATCTGCCCCTGCAAAAAAATTGCGCTCCGAGCAATTTTCCAGAGAAAAGGTAAAAACATATGTCTCTGAAAACAGGCTTGAAGAGCTTGTTGCTTTAGCTGAAGAAGATACACGAGTAATTCCTGAAATCCTTCGTATGTTCTATACTCCTGACGAACAGCTCCGCTGGAGGATAATTGAAATATTTAGTGATGTATGCGCAAAAATAGGAGAGAAAAGGCCAGATTTTATAAGTAAATTTTTAAATCGCCTCCTCTTAAGTGCAGCAGATTCTGCCTCATCTGCATGGGGTGCCCTTGAAGCCGTTGGAGCGACAATCAGTAAGAACCCGGACTTATTTGGAAAATTCAGCCATGCCCTGCTCTCTTTTTTACAATACAAAAACTACTGGAAAGAAGTTACATGGGCCATTGGAATGATTGCAACTGAAAGACCTGACCTGGTTAAACTCGCCTCCCGTGCCCTTTGTTCATTTTTAGCTGTCCCAGATCCTGCAATAAGAGGACATGCTGCTTGGGCCCTGGGCAAGTTAGGATATAAAGATGCAAAAGAAGATTTAGAAAAGCTCCTCTCAGATAACCAGCAGCTTTCTCTTTACAGAGAAGGCGAACTGCAAAAAGTTACTGTTTCACAATTAGCAAAAGAGGCTGTTGAAAAACTGACTGCAAAGCAGTCATCCTGAGGGCAAATGCCCGAAGGATCTCAAAGGTATGGGACCACCTATACGATATCTTATTTCCTCACCTTACGGCGATATCCCTGCAGATAAAAGCAGGTGGGACCTGCCACTGGAAGGTGATGAATTAAAGACCACATACAGGTTGTATTTCCATTCTATAAAAGATTTTCTTTCCAAAGACGAATTCAAACCATTCCTTTCTGCGATATCTAAAGGACTCGGAAGAGAAGTCCAATTTAATGACATCTCTGAAATCATTATCCGTACAGAAAAACACGGAGTTTTATACCACCCTGCCAGTGTTGAACTCATTCTCAATGATAGTAGACTGAAGTTTGGTTTAAATGTTGCCGTGTCTGATATAGGCAGGTATTGGCTGAAGGAAGAATTTGGTGTCCTCCATAAGTTGCATTCAAAATTTGCCTTGCCTTATTTACCAATGGTCTATGGTTATAGCGAGCTAAATGCTACGTCGTTCCTCCTTGAGGAATGGTTCGAAGGATACCACGAATTTCATATCTCCAGAGACGAAGATGGCACACAAAAGTTAAAGCTCTGGGACTTTGATGAAGGTTATAAATATCTAACTTCTGAACAAAGCTTTGAAATATATAAAAAGGCATCTCAGATTCTAACTCTTTATTATGACCTTGAAGACTTCAGCCAGATCTTAGCCTGGCATCATGCAGCAGGAGACTTTGTTGTGAAAATTGAAAATAGAGTAGTAAGTCACCCTCACCCTACCCCTACCCCATCAAGGGGGAGGGAACTTACTTGTTCTACTGATAAATGTTCCCCCTCCACTGGTGGGAGGGGGTTAGGGGGAGGGGGAATAGATATTCGCCTAACAACAGCAAGGCGATATGAACCATTCATGGGTTTTGCAGATTCAAATGCTTTAAATCCAATCCTTGCTTTATGCTATTACTTTTTGAACCTGACCATAAGAATGCGTCTGGATAAATTAGATGGACTGGAAGATGTGGTATGGGCTGATGATACATGTATTCAAGCAACCCTTATAGGATTTTTTGAAGCTATTCAAACAAAGGGAAACCTGAAGCCCTGTTTAAATCTTGCAAGGGCAGAAGACTTTTTAAGTCTACTACAGTCCTTTACTCAGAAAGAACTAAAAACTATCATCATTTCCTTAATAGACCAGTACAAAAACACGAGCGACTATCCGGTGATAATGTCAAACATGGACAAACATATAGATAAACTATTTATTACTCTTCAAAATCTGCCTTTATAATTACTTCAAAAGGCATCCTGAGTATCCTTGAAAGGGGTAACATTAGGGTAGCCTTCTCTAAGTGGGTAGAGCCTGCTTTTTTAAAAAGCTCTTCAGAAAGTCTGCAGAGTTCATCGTAGATCTTATAGAGTTTCACTGTTGGATAAGAAACGTTATGCTGAAAACCGGAAACACCACATACATAGGATTTTTCTTTCTTTTCATTTTTCAGGCTGAACGGTACTCCGTAAATGCGGCAGATAATGGGACGTTTTTCATAGAATGCACATTCTTCCCTGTCTGTCAGAAAGGGGCACCTCACTCTCTGTTTCCCAAGACCATAGACCTTCATATCAGGCTTATCATCAAAAATCTGGAGTGTATCCTTGGCCTTCACCACATCAGTCTCTGCCTTTTCTGCTTTTCTCAGAATGTCTCTTTTTATTCTTCTCTCCAAACGATTAAAATGATAATTGATATAAGCTGCCTCCACTGGAAAGACACCAAAAATAGCATAACAGCAATCGCAGCAATGAATTCTGCACCGAACACTCATAGGATATTTTTCCTGAATCGTTTTAAAGAGGTGTTCAGTCTTCCGGACTTCAAGGAGGTATTTTGAGAATAGTTCGTCTACCACTGGTTCAGACTTTCTTTCGGTGGGCCTCTAAAAGTTTCAAAAAATCAGGATGCACCTCAAAACCTAATTCTAAAGCCTTATCACAGTTTTTAACCGCCTCATCAAATTCACCTTTTAAGTAATAGGCATTCGCAAGGTTATTGTAGCCTAATGAAAAATCTGGAGCCATCTCGAGCATCTTCTTGTTCATCGCAATGCTCTTTTCTATATCTCCTTTCTGGAGGTAAGCATTTGCGAGATTACACATGGCCTGAACAATTTCTGGATTCAGCTCCAGGGCTTTCTCTAATGCCTCTATAGCCCCATCAGTCTTCCCCATCTGTAGGTAGGCAAAGCCAAGGTTCGCATAGCCTCTTGCATATCGAGGCTCAATTTCTACTGCCCTTAGATTTGCCTTTACAACATTTTCTAATTCTCCTTTCTTGAAGTAAATGTAACCCAGATTAACAAATGCCTCAAACATTCTTGTGCCGGCTTCAATAGACTCTTCAAATGCCTCTATTGCCTCATCGAACTTGCCCTGATCCATAAGGGCTACCCCTAAATTATAATGAGCAGTAGCGCATTCTGGGTTTTCAGCCAGCAAGCGTTTCTGCTTGTAAATAAATTTTTCAATATTATCCGGATTTTTCATAAAAATACCTTTTATTTTATTTTTAGCACAATTTTATAGAGACTTCAAGGAGGGGGTCCTTTCTATTGAGAGGACATAAGAGAAGGAGGTTAGCAGCTTTTGCTGGTCACCTCCTTCTCAATCTCGTTTAACTATTCTGTTTTAGCGCCTGCATCTTCAGCAGATATGCCTCTTCCTTTCAAGCCGTACATTGTAGTGCTTCCTGTAGAGAAGTACTCTACAATGCCCTCTCTCACTAAATCACTCGCAACCTTTTTTACTTCTGATGTTGAGGCATTAGGTATGGTCTTTTTTACACCAGAAACCATATCGCTAAAATAGACCTTTGTCTTCGCACCCTTCGAGAGATACTCAATAATCGCATTTTTAATCTCTTCCGTTCCCATAAATATTCACCTCTCTTCTTTCATCACCCTATCGCTA
>DASPRG010000149.1:0-3784 GCA_035624555.1 Thermodesulfovibrionales bacterium | reverse complement strand
GCATTGCTTCGTTCTGGAAACAAAGAGGTGAAGCGGATACCCTATGCGTTAGCTTCCAAGTCCAAAACAGCACATGAAAATGATTTCATTATGCCTTATGTCAAAGACCTCGCAGAAGTCATTGATATGGATATTATTCGGTCGGCTGGAATCAAAATCGGTGTAGACCCACTCGGCGGTTCTTCTGTTGATTATTGGAAGCCAATCAAGGATCACTATGGTATCAACCTCACTGTGGTCAATCCTAACATCGATCCGACGTTCCGTTTTATGACTGTAGACTACGATGGCAAGATCCGGATGGATTGTTCCAGTCCCTATGCAATGGCAGGGCTTGTTAAACTGAAAGACCAATTTGAGATAGCCTTTGGAAACGACACTGATTCAGACCGTCACGGTATTGTTACCCGCTCCATGGGACTCATGAACCCCAATCACTACCTTGCGGTAGCAATTTACTACTTACTTACCCATCGTTCAGAATGGCCGAAGACATCGGCAGTCGGCAAGACACTCGTGAGCAGCAGCCTCATTGACCGAGTAGTGCAAGAACTGGGTCGCACACTTTCGGAGGTCCCGGTGGGCTTTAAATGGCTTGCACCAGGATTATTCGATGGTTCGTATTGCTTCGGTGGAGAAGAAAGTGCTGGTGCCAGTTTTCTACGTAAAAATGGTACTGTATGGACTACTGATAAGGATGGTATCATACTCGGCTTACTCGCTGCAGAAATCACAGCTCGAACAGGGAAAGATCCGGGTCGGCATTACTATGAGCTCACCTCAAGACTTGGAATGCCTTATTATAAACGCATCGATGCACCAGCTACACCCGAGCAGAAGAATGCCCTTAAAAAGCTGACACCTGAAGTTATAACAGCAACTGAATTAGCAGGCGAACCCATCCTCGCAAAGCTGACGCGTGCATCAGGCAACAATGCTTCAATTGACGGCCTGAAGGTTGTAGCACAAAACGGGTGGTTTGCAGCGCGGCCATCAGGGACGGAGAATATTTACAAGCTTTATGCTGAGAGTTTCAAGAGCCAGGCCCATCTCGAAGCCATCATTGAACAGGCGCAGGAAATTATACGCCGAGCGATAGGTGGGTAAATGAATAAATCTCTGATTTCAACAGCAGACTATTGATTTTTCTTCTCACTAGGTATAAGCGGTTGTATTACATGAACCGGAGCTTCCAGTATCTTCTCCATAATTCCTAATATGCCTGAACCAATTGCTGATGGAGAGAGGGAGCTAACTTCTGGATTTTCTAAATTACCTTTAATTTTGACAGGTATGGAGACAAGGTTGTGGCCTGTTATGCTCTTTACTATTGGTATATTTCTTAGAACTTTATCGACTGTTTTGAAAGGTGCGACTAGTGCTTTCATATCTATCTTTTTCTTGACGAGATCCATATCACCAGTACCGACTATTTCCATTGACGGGGCATCAATGATTGCTTCTTTCAGCAGAATCTTACCATTTTCAATATCTCCTTGAATTTTGAAAGAACGATAGACGAATCCTTCTTTAAAGAGGTCAGGAATTCCTCCCTGGAGAATTCCAGTGACACTGATCAGGGAAAGTATCTTTGCCAGTGTAACTGATTGATAAATCCTGCCATCTTTCGCACTGAAATTTATCTTTCCGTTCAGTGATTGGAGAAGTTGATCACTTTTCCCTTGTGCCGTTAATGTACCATCAAAATCAAATTTGCCTGTAACGATTCTTTTGTTCTCAGAAAGGCAGGCAAGGGTTGGCTTTAATTCCTGTCCAATAGCATGCGGATTAAAATTACATTGCAAATTATCATGGATAATTTTTACATTCCCTGGTGTTGAGATGCCGCATACCAAGGCTTTGATTACATTAACAGTTACCAGATCAGGAGAGAATGCGATATCAGCATACAGGGGACTTACTGTTAATTTGTCATATACGAAATTATTCGATTTCAACCGTAACGTTCCATATATTGGCAAGTTCCATTGATAATCTTTCTTTTTGGCATCTTTTTCTTTGTTCTCCCCCTCAATCACTTTTCTCATTGTTTCCCAAGTGATTCTGTCTGCTACGATATCCATATCTGTCGCTATGCCTTTATCTGTAAAGTTCAAGCTTCCATGGAGAGAAAGGTCATTATCGTCTAATTTGATTAAAGCAGATTCAACGTTCATGCGATTTGTGTCAGCATTCAGAGAAATATTTTCTATGGTTAAAGGAACTTTTTCTTTCCATGGAATAACGATCTTTGCTCCTGAAAGATTACCCTGAACTGTTGATCTCAGGGGTTTTTCACGGTCAATTTCTGTACGGAGATTTCCCTGAACAAATCCTTCTGGAATGTACGATATAGTGGATAGTTTTGCCAACGTTAAACTATTCAGTTTTCCAACGAATGAAAGTCCTAATGTTTTCTCCTGGAGATTGAGCGTCAACGTTGCACGAGAATTTTCATCATATATAAACAATTTGTTGATTTTTAATCCTCGGGGGTTTTTGATTACGTCTATAGAAACATCCGCTCCATTCTGGGCTTTTAGATTTCCCTGGAAAAATACATTCCCACTTTTTTCCCATAGCAAATGAGATTGTGAAAAAGAAAATCTCTGGTCAATTCTCAATTCTGGCAGCTTTATAATATCTTTTATCCATTGTGCTGTCTTAGGCCCTATTGTACCTTTGAAGGTAATGTCTGCATTTTGAAAACCTTCAAGTGGGTCTTTGAGAATGCCTGATATACTATATGATGCATCCAGTGAACTCGTCTGAGCATCAGTGAAAACCAATTGTTTTGGGGTAAGATCAAACTTTTTCGCGATAATTGTTAGCATGCCGGGCAATAGGGATGAATTTATTGCAATATTCTCTGTAGAACCTATCAATCTAAATCGCCATTCTTGAGAATTTTGAAGAGGACCGATAAAATTTATTGAAGACAGCTTGACATTACCTTTTAGAGAGGAGATGTTTTTGAGAGGGGCTTTTAGTTTTTCGTACGATAAAAGCCAGCGGTGGATTTCTTCAAGTGAAACGAAGGACTTTCCGGACGTGATTTCCAGATAAGGCACATTCCCAAAAGTCAGTCCGGCAGTGAACCCGGAAAAAGAGGACTTTCCCACGGTGCCACTCAGGTTTTTTACCTGAACTTTCTTATCATCATACAAAAATTGTCCTCCCTTTATTTCGATAGGATAGGGGATTCGCTGATAGGTGGTTGACAGAGTAAATTCTGATACATCAACCTGTGGCTGAATCGATGCAATGCTTTTACCCAGTACCAGCTTGCCCTGAGCATAACCATTAATCTTCTGAATGCTATCCAGTTCTCTTCTAAAGGCTTCATCTTTTATAACACGCTTAAGGAGATGAGACAGTTCCTCAAGACTTACCTTTGCGAGTGTGTCAAGATGAAGGGGTGCATCTGCTCCCCTCAAGCCTACTTTTAGTTTTCCTCCTCGCAATTCTGCATTGCCGAGTTTTGCTCCAATATTTTCTCCATCCAGAATACCCCTCGAAATAACACAGTCTCCTTTGACATTCTTGAAATCGAATTGAGGCCCAGGAATAAAGATTTCACCCTGATCTACCTTGCCCTTAATCAATATATTCTCTGTTTTTCCTAAATCAACAATTGATTTCCCCTGGCTATGAATAGCGATGAATGGAACGGTTCCCCCTTTAATAAAAGCAAAAATCTGTTGAACTATCGGAGCATCTCCAGCCAGGAAGAAGGCTGCATCCTGTGTTAATGATATATTAACTTCCCTGGCTTCCAGATCAA
>DASPRG010000130.1:0-9842 GCA_035624555.1 Thermodesulfovibrionales bacterium | reverse complement strand
AAACCAGGAAAATAGTTTAAAATAGTGTAAAGGTTGCAAGTTAAAAGGTCTGACAATTAGACCAATTAAATGGTTAACCAAAATAATGCAGACATTGCTCAAAAATTTATTTAACTCGTCTACGACTCGTAGAGATGATTTATTGGGAATATCTTTATTGGTTATATTCATAAAAACATTCTGTAAACCATCAGTTAAAGGTATATTAAGGTATCGAAAAATAAATTTTTTCACAACATCTGCATTTATGTAAATGCATTTTCGGGTTAACTATTGGACTTTTTGTTATGGAGATTTATTGTAATCAACTGGGGATGCTGACAGATTTTTCCTACTGCGTATCCATGAATGAAGGGTTACCCTGCCGGAATATTGTAAGCTGTTTTAACGGAAGAATCGATATCGTTGCCTTTTTGAAGGAAAGATTTACAGAAGATGAATTAAAGAAAGCCTTTGGGGGCTTACCAAAATCAAGGATAGAGCGGATAATAGAGTCTGTAAATTCTGATAGCTGAGCCCTAATACTAAAGTTAAAATTTACCCTGCCTATGAAGCTCCCCTGGAAATTTTCTCTTGACAACTATCCTTTTCTTGCTGTATCTTTTTTATTCTAGTACGAAATAAATTTGAAGTTTGAAGGGAGGTAGAGAATTGTATGCTTTAGGCACCCATCTATTAATAGAATTGCGGGATTGTAATCCCGAAATTCTCAAGAGCCTTGAGAAGGTAAAAAAAATACTAACCTCTGCAGCAAAAGAAGCCCAGGCAACAATCATAGATAACTCCTTCCACAAATTTAATCCTTTCGGTATCAGTGGTGTAGTAGTCATAGCAGAATCGCATCTCACGATCCATACATGGCCTGAGTATAGTTATGCGGCTGTGGATATCTTTACCTGCGGTGATATTATAAGACCAGAACTCGCAGTCTCATATCTTGTCAAAAAATTCGAATGTAAAAATCCTTCTATTGTCGAAATGAAGAGAGGACTACTTTCGCACAAAAACGAAAAACTACCACATAAGGTTCTTTCAGCCTCGAACGGTTCCTATAGGAATACTGAGCTCTACCAAACCACTACCAGTTAGCTTTACTGATAAGTTATTTAATCTTCTCTATTTGCAAGGATTGCAATGCCAGGTAGTTCTTTCCCTTCAAGAAGCTGCAGTGCAGCCCCCCCACCTGTAGAGATAAATGATATGGTATCAGATACTCCTGCCCTGTGCACGGCAAGGTCTGTGTCACCACCACCAACAATCGTAAGGGCATATGCGTCTGCAACTGCATGAGCAATAGCAAAGGTTCCTCTTGAAAAGGCATCTATTTCGAAGATGCCCATCGGCCCATTCCAGAGGATGGTCTTCGCATCCTGGATTGCCTCTGAAAAGAGCTTGACTGTAGCAGGCCCTATATCGAGCGCCGCCCATCCCTTTGGTATTTCAAGGGTAGGAATTGTTTTTGTTTCTATGCCGCTTTCGATGCTCTGAGCAATCACACAGTCAACGGGAAGATAAAACTTTATACCCATCCCTTTCAGCTTTTTCCTTATTCTCTGTGCTGTCTCAAGCATATCTTCTTCAACGAGTGATTTCCCTACTTCGTAACCCATGGCTTTTATAAAGGTATAAGCCATTCCACCACCAACCAGAACCTTATCAACTTTTCCAACGAGATTCTCAAGGACGTCTATCTTTCCCGACACTTTTGCCCCACCAAGAATTGCGACGAAGGGCCTCACAGGATTCTCTATCGCTCCCTTGAGATATTCTATCTCCTTCTTTAACAGAAGTCCGGCTGCTGCTAGAAGAAATTTTGGTACACCGATAATCGATGCGTGTGCCCTATGCGCTGTCCCAAAGGCATCATTGATATAGACATCTGCAAGAGCCGCTAAGGCACGGGCAAACTCCTCGTCGTTTTTTTCCTCTCCTGGGTGATACCTGAGATTTTCGAGGAGAAGTACATCACCTTCCTTCATTTTCGCAACAAGACTTTCTACCTGACTGCCTACACAATCAGGTGCGAAGATGACCTCTTTATTGAGGAGTCTTTGGAGCCTCTTTGCTACTGGTGCAAGGCTTAGCCTCGGGTCTCTCTTCCCCTTTGGTCTTCCGAGGTGGGAGGAGAGTATAACCTTAGCCCCTTCATCAATTGCATAATTTATGGTGGGAAGAGTAGAGCGTATCCTCGTGTCATCAGTAATCATCAGGTTGTCATCCAGGGGAACATTGAAATCAGCCCGGATAAAGATCCTCTTTCCTTTTAGGTCAATTTCTTCTATCGTAAGCTTGTTAAAGATATCCTTAATCGGAACAGGATCTAATACATTCCTCTTTGCCATTATCATGCCCTCTTAATTATGTGGAGTATCAGGTCTCTGAGGCGTGAGCTATAACCCCACTCATTATCATACCATGCAAGAACTTTTACCATTCTTCCTTCAAGGACCATTGTCAGCGATGCATCTAAAATTGCAGAATGGTCATTTCCGTTGAAATCAATTGAGACAACCGGGTCTTCTGTATACTGAAGGATTCCTTTCAGTGGGCCTTCAGCTGCCTTTTTCAATGCACCATTCACACCCTCCACGGTAACATCCCTTGATACTTCGGCAACAAGGTCTACAAGAGAAACATTCGGCGTAGGGACTCTTATAGACAAGCCATTGAGCTTCCCTTTCAGATCTGGCAGCACAAGGCCAACAGCCTTTGCTGCACCCGTTGTAGTCGGAATCATACTCATGGCAGCTGCCCGTGCCCTCCTCAGATCCTTATGGGGAAGGTCAAGTATTCTCTGGTCATTTGTATAAGAATGTATGGTTGTCATGAGTCCCTTTATTATTTTGAACTCGTTGTGTATCACCTTTGCAACAGGTGCAAGACAGTTTGTTGTACATGAGGCATTCGAAATAACCTTATGTTTTCCCGGGTCTAACATCTCCTCATTCACACCCATGCATACGGTGATGTCTGGCTCCTTAGCAGGCGCTGAGATAATCACCCACCTTGCACCAGCATCGATATGTTTTGAAGCTGATGGTTTGTCTGTAAACCTCCCTGTTGATTCGATGACAATATCCACCCCGAGATCCTTCCACGGCAGTTTCTCAGGCTCTGTCATAGCGAGGATCTTGATCTCTTTTCCATCAACTATGATACTCCCATCACCAGCTTTTACATCGGCTTTAAAAATGCCATGCACAGAGTCATATTTCAGAAGATGGGCAAGGGTCTTTGCATCAGTAAGATCATTAATTGCAACGATGGAGAATTCTTGATATCCCCTGCTTGCCCTTAAAAAAGCCCTGCCTATTCTTCCAAAGCCATTAATCGCAACACGCATTGCCATAGAAACCTCCTCATATAAAGTTATTGCTACTCATTACAAAAATTACAAACCAAAAAAACTAATACCTGACTACTGTCTGCCAAAGCTATTTATAACAATCCCGGTCAAGAGCTTGGGATAAAAATATGTTGATTTTGGTGGCATTCTTACTGATGTAACGGCAGCCTTTTCAACATCCTCAACCTTTGTAGGATTAAGGAATAGGGCTGCACGAAACGTTCCGTTTCTCACTTTTTCCAGGGCCTTTGTCACATCCATTTCATAAGCTATATCTTCCACTTCGAATATCTTCTTGAGTACCAGGTCATGCAGAACAATCACGTCTATTTCTCTCATGGCAGGATGGACTTCGGATAGGTTGCGTCCGTTAAAGGTGAGGAGATACCACCTTTCTTCCCTGTTCTGAAAAAAACCAAAGACATACCTTCTCCCCGATATCCTTGCTGCAATATTAAAGTCTGCACTGACAGGCTCGATCTCAAAATACTCAGAGAACCTCTTGTGTATATCTTCTGGAATCTCCTTTACGAGTCTATGAGTTGGTAATATTGTTATTCCACTATCTACCATATTTGCAAGAAACATGAGGACATAATTAAACGGCTCATTGTTGGAAGAAACCAACTGTCTCCCAGCCATCTCTCTCTGAAACTCAAGGGATGTTTCATACCTGTGGTGTCCATCAGCAATGAAAATATCTTTATCCCTGAGCTCCTCCTTTATTATCTCTATATCTCCACGCCCATCAATTTGCCAGAGTCTGTGGATAGCTCCGGCAGCATCGGCCGCTTCAAGGTATGGTCTTGTCTGAGCGACCTCAGAAAGAATCGTTGAGACCTTTTTATCTGTACTTTTATACAGCGAGAATATGGGACTTGTATTTGCCTTGCATATCCTGAGGAGGTTCAATCTGTCCTGTTTTGGCTTAGAATAGGTGCACTCATGGGGATGGATCTTACCTTTGCCTAATTCCTCAAGTTTTACGAGTCCGAGAAATCCAATAAGTTTTTTCTCTTCACCATCTATGGCATAAGACATTTCATAGGCATAGAATGCCGGTCTCTCGTTTACGCGGAGTATCCCCTCATCTATCCACTTTTCAAGATATCCTCTGGCCCTCGTATATTTATTATATGCCTCGCTGTCTCCATGCTGCTCTTTACCAAAATCTATCCTGACGACATTATAAGGACTTCTCTGATATAACTCTTCTTGATATTCAGGCGTTATGAGATCGTATGGAGGAGCCAGAACATCCCCGATAGACACCTTAGATACATTGTAAAGGATTCCCCTGAAAGGTAATATTTCAGCCATTTTAAAAGTTCCGGAGAAAAGATGTGATATCTTATCATGGCTCTGTATTAAATTCAAACTTTATGAAACAAAAAGTCTGTGCTTCATGCAGCCTTGCGCAAACCTTGACTTTATTTTTAAAGGGAATTTATAATTCTTATCTGACATGGGAACATATACTACATACCATCCTCATAAAACCAGGCGAAAGAGGACTCACGGCTTTCTTGAGAGAATGAGCTCTCCAGGAGGACGCAGGGTTCTCAAGAGGAGAAGGAACAAAAATCGGAAAAGATTGGCAGTGTAGAGCTCAAAGAATTTTTGAGCCCCCTGACCAAAAACAGGATTTTGAGGCGGTCTTCAAGGAGGGTCACCTTCTCTTCAAAATATCTTTTCCTTTTCGTAAAGCCAATGGAACTTCCCTCTAACCGCCCCGGTCGAAGCAATCGTTCGATCGAGCACTCGCTTATTTCATGATGGGTACAGAGAATAACAGAAAGGTATTCTTACAATGAAAAAAGTTTTTATAACGCTAATAAAATTATATAGGTTTATCATTTCTCCCGTGTTCCCCAAAAGCTGCAGGTTTATCCCAACATGCTCTGAATATGCGATTGAGGCCATAGAGAAGCATGGTTCCATGAGAGGGTCATATCTTTTATTAAGGAGGTTACTGAAGTGTCATCCCTTTCATCCCGGTGGGTATGACCCTGTGAAAAGATAATGGAAAAAAGGGCTCTTATTGCTGTAGCACTCTCATTTATAATCCTTTTTCTTTATCAGCACTTTTTTATTAAACCCCAACCTCAGCAAATTCAAAAAAAAGCGGAGATTGCAAAAAAAGAAGAACCAGCGCCTATAAAGCCTATTGAACTCCCTGTTCCTAAAAAGATAACAACTGAAGAAAAAGAGATAAAAGTCGAGACTGAATTATACTCAGCAGTATTTACAACCAGAGGCGGAACACTCAAGTACTACGAGATTAAAAAATACAAAGATAAAGAAGGCAAGAATGTTGTACTCTTTAATGGTCAGGGAATAGAGCCTCCTCTCAGCATAGGCTCAAAAGAAGATTTTAATCTCTCAGATGCCACCTTCTATACCTCAGGTAAAAATATCAGACTCGATAAAGAAAAGAAATCAGACTCTCTTACCTTTGACTTTTCAGATTCGGGATCTTCTGTCAGAAGGATATATACATTCTATAACGATGATTACAGGATTGATATTAAAGATGAAATCTCCGGGCTAACTGACTACTGGATTACCATTGGCACTGATTTCGGCATTTATGAGAAAAAAGACAGAGCTGCCCATATCGGGCCTGTACTTCTCAAGGAAAGCGACAGAATCGAGTTTGATGCAAAGAAACTGAAAGAACCCAAGAGCTATTCAGGAGATCTAAAATGGATAGCCCAGGAAGATAAGTATTTCTTCGCTTCCCTTGTGCCTCAAACCACTATGGAAGAGGTAAAGGTATGGAAACAGGATGACTCTCCTCTTATCGCCTTCAGGGGAAAGCCTGTTACCAACAGCTTTATCCTTTATGCAGGGCCAAAGGAATATGATAGACTAAAGACCCTTAAGGTGGGTCTTGAACATATCATAAATTTCGGTTTCTTCTCTGTAATAGCTGTGCCTCTTTTCTGGGCACTGAAGCTCTTTTATAAATTTCTTGGCAATTATGGCTTGGCGATTGTCATCCTCACCATTATCATCAGAATCCCCTTTATACCACTCGTGAACAAAAGCCAGAAATCGATGAAGAGGATGCAGGAGTTACAACCAAAGATGGCTGAGATAAAAGAAAAATTTAAGAAAGACCCACAGAGAATGCAAAAGGAGACGATGGAGCTCTACAAAAAATACAAGGTAAACCCTCTTGGTGGGTGCCTTCCCATGCTCCTCCAGATTCCAGTGTTCTTCGCACTTTATAAGATATTGCTGATAGCAATAGAACTGAGGGGAGCACCTTTTATGCTCTGGATAAAAGACCTTTCAGCACCTGATACACTCTTTGGACACATCCCGTCGTGGTTTCCCTTAATTGGAGGATTTGCCATAGGTCCTTTGCCGATACTCATGGGTGCCACTATGATCATCCAGCAGAAGATGACTCCAACGTCTATGGACCCTGCCCAGAACAAGATGATGATGCTTATGCCGGCTGTGTTCACTTTTATGTTCCTGAACTTTGCATCTGGCCTCGTCCTTTATTGGCTTATGAACAACATCTTCAGTATCAGCCAGCAACTCTATGTGAATAGGAAAATCAAAGGAGCATCATAAACCTGCCACATAATCCCCGATTTATTTGGGTTATACTATAAATTAAAAGAGTACATTGGATTCAAGGATTCGAGGGGTCAAGGGTTCGAGTACATATTTTCCTGAGGTGTTTCACTCGAATCCTTGGCCACTTTGCCCCTTGAACCCTTTTCCCCAATCCTTTTGGGCTCGAAATCATTATGTTTACCGACGATACTATTACTGCGATATCAACCCCCTCGGGTGAAGGTGGGATAGGAATTGTCAGGCTGAGCGGGAAAGATTCGATAGAGATTGTTGAGAAAATTTTTGCTCCGCAAAAAAATAAATCCCTGAAAGATTTAGGCTCCTTCAAAGTTATTTATGGTCATATAAAAGACCCCTCAACAGGAGAAGAAATTGATGAAGTGCTTGTTACAGTTATGCGCTCACCTCATTCTTATACACGTGAGGATGTTGTTGAAATAAACTGCCACTCAGGCATGACCACTCTGAGAAAGATCCTCGAGTTAGTCCTGAAGGGAGGAACAAGACTCGCAGAACCAGGAGAGTTTACGAAGAGGGCATTTATCAATGGAAGGATAGACCTCACCCAGGCAGAAGCAGTACTTGATCTCATAAAATCTAAGACTGATGAAAGCAGAAGGATTGCGATCGAACAACTCCAGGGCGGTCTCTCTGAAAAGATAACTGCCTTGAGAGATGGACTAAAAGAACTCTGTGCTCATTTAGAGGCATATATAGATTTCCCAGATGATGAGATAGAGATAGCCACAAGAGAGGGTTTGGTAGCATCAATGAAAGAGATTGAGATAGAACTCTGGAAACTCATCAAGACGTATGATGAATCTAGATTCTTCAGGGACGGGCTTTCAACGGCAATTGTTGGAAGACCAAATGTGGGTAAATCATCCCTCCTGAATGCACTCATTCAAAAAGACAGGGCAATAGTAACAGCCCTTCCGGGTACCACAAGGGACGTGATCGAAGAGTATCTGAACATAAAAGGCCTCCCATTAAGGATTATGGATACAGCAGGGATAGGAGATGTACAGAATGTTGCTGAGAAAGAAGGAGTGAAAAGAAGCCTCCAGAGTATTGAGAATGCCGATCTTGTTATTGCTGTTTTTGACGGGAGCGAACCTTTAAAAGATGAGGATTTTGAGGTTATAGAGAAGATTAAGGTTAAAAACGCCGTTATCGTCTTGAATAAGTGTGACCTTCCATCAGCATTTGATAAAATTGCATTAGCTTCACATCTTACCCCTTGCGACTCACCTGTCCTGAATATTTCTGCGCTGAGAGGCAATGGCCTTGAGGAACTCAAGGATAGGATTTTCAATTCCTCTATTACGGATTGGAAAGAACAGAGAGAGGGGGTTCTTATCACAAATCTCAGGCATAAGATTGCTATAGAAAATGCTATTGCATCCCTTGGGAGAGCCATATCTGGGCTCGAAGAGAATAACCCTCTTGAGATAATCGCCTTCGAACTCAGGGATTCCCTCGACAGACTCGGTGAGATTGTTGGAGCCGTTACGACTGAAGATATACTCGATAGCATATTTAAGAACTTCTGTATCGGTAAATAGCATGTCTAAGTGGAAGAGCATAATAACCAATATACAAACACCAAATAGTTTCTAATTACCAATACCCAAACTTGAAACGGATAGCGAGCGCATTCCACGCAGCTTCCTGCGGGGTTAGCGAGCGAATAGAATAAAAAATCTTCTTACATTAAGATACCCGGCGGTCTTGCCGCAGGGTTCTTCATTTGAATTAATAGTTACTATTTGGTTATTGTAATTTGGTTATTGGTGATTATTTGGAATTTGATATTTGGTTTTTGAAGTTTATGAAATGCCGGTGTGGTGGAATTGGCAGACGCGCCGGACTCAAAATCCGGTGGGGGCAACTCCGTGTGGGTTCAACTCCCACCACCGGCACCATGAAAATCCATAGTAATGGGTTAGCAGTTATAAATAATGGCGGATATAGTGTTTGAGCGGTTTCTTTTGCCCTACTGGTCATAGACCGATAGTCCAATAAAAATATCTTTATAAGAATCAAGAGGCAAAAGCCTCGCAGTTCCCGACCCCGAAAACTTTCGGGGTCGGGACCGAGAATGAGCGAAACACTATATCCGCCTCATGTGCAAAAATTTATAAATAAAATGGGCTAAAATAGAAACATGCGCCTGTAGCTCAGTAGGATAGAGCAACTGCCTTCTAAGCAGTGGGTCAGGGGTTCGAATCCCTTCAGGCGCGCCACAAGAATTTCACTTTGCGAAATTCGCACTTGATAGTTAATAGTGAATAGTGTTTAGTTAATTTGACTGAAAGATATATATTTGTTTTACTAATAACAGTCCACTATTCACTATTAACTGTTTAAGACGGTGAGTGTAGCTCAATGGTTAGAGCACTGGACTGTGGCTCCAGGTGTTGGGGGTTCAAGTCCCCTCACTCACCCCAACCGAAATTTGCCCAACAAATTTCGGAGTTAAGAGTTAGTAAGTTAAAAGGTGAGAGTTTAATTATGTTGTTACCGTCTTCTTAATTTTTAACTTCTAACTTTGAACTTTCAATTTCTGTATATGCGCCTGTAGCTCAGTGGATTAGAGCATCGGCCTCCGGAGCCGAGGGTCGGAGGTTCGAATCCTCTCAGGCGCGAGCTGAAGGGGAGGGCCGTTAGCTCAGTTGGTAGAGCAGCTGACTCTTAATCAGCGGGTCGCAGGTTCGAATCCTGCACGGCTCACCATCTGCCGGTGTAGCTCAGAGGCAGAGCAGCTGATTCGTAATCAGCTGGTCGGGAGTTCGACTCTCCCCACCGGCTCCAATAATTTTTCTTGGGCGATTAGCTCAGTGGGAGAGCGCTTCCTTCACACGGAAGAGGTCGCTGGTTCAATCCCAGCATCGCCTACCAT
>DASPRG010000127.1:0-14066 GCA_035624555.1 Thermodesulfovibrionales bacterium | reverse complement strand
AGAAATAGCATTCCGGGCCTATGACCCATGCCTTGCCTGCGCTACCCATATTCTTTCGAGAAACATAGCTTGCTCTTAACCCAAATCATGCAGACATTGTTCAAAAATTTATTTAACTCGTCTACGACTCGTAGAGATAATTTATTAGGAATATCTTTATTGGTTATATACATAAAAATATTCTGTAAACCATCAGTTAAAGGTACATTAAGGTATCGAAAAATAAATTTTTTCACAACATCTGCATTATGAAACTATATTTTTAGGGTTAAGACCAGCCATGTTTAGAAAAGAACACTTATCAAATGGCATACCTGTGGTAATGGAAGCATTGAAGAATATGCGCTCTGTGGCTCTTGGTATCTGGGTCAAAGTGGGATCAAGAAATGAGAAGCCTGATAAAAACGGAATATCCCATTTTCTTGAACACATGTTTTTCAAAGGTACCATTAAACGAACTGCAAAAGATATAGCTGTTGAGATTGATTCCCTTGGAGGAGAGCTCAATGCATTTACATCAAAAGAGAACACAACATTCTATGTGAAGATCCTCGATGAGTACATTGAAAAGGGCATTGAATTACTTTCAGATATATTCCTCCACTCGACGTTTCCAGAAGAAGATATCGAGAAAGAAAAAAGAATAATAAAAGAAGAGATAAAAATGGTTGAAGACACACCTGATGACTATATTCATGATTTATTCAATCAGACAATATGGGGAAATACAGGCCTTGGGCAGTCTGTCCTTGGAAGGAGAGAGACAGTAAGATCCTTTACACGGGAGGATCTCATATCTCATATAAAAAAGTATTATGGTACAAAGGATGTGGTTATATCATGTGCTGGAAATTTTGAACACGAATCGCTTGTTGGTATGCTGAATAAAAGTCTGGGAAGCTTGAGAAGGGGTTCAGAGCCTGAAAAAGGTTCAGCGCCTCGTTTTGAGAGTAAGGTTGAGATATTTCATAAAGGACTTTCTGAGGCACATATATGCCTTGGAGTAGAGGGTATTCCTCAGACAAGCGAAGAGCGGTACAGCCTTTTTGTGCTGAATACCATTTTCGGAGCAGGTGTCAGCTCACGGCTCTTTCAGGAGATAAGAGAAAAAAGGGGGCTTGCATATTCAATTTATTCTTTTATCGCATCCTATTTTGACACTGGTATATGGGGTGTTTACGCAGGTGTCAGTAGGAAAAGGGTGGGGGAAGTGGTAGAACTGATTCTTAAAGAGATGAGTAGTTTGAAAGATACACTCAATGAGACAGAATTACAGCGTGCAAAAAACCATCTTAAAGGTAATATTGTCCTTGGGCTTGAATCAACGAGCAGCCGCATGACTAATATCGCGCGTCAGGAAATATATTATGGGAGATATTACTCCCCTAAGGAGATTATGAAGGAAGTCGATTCAATCACGTTGGACCGCGTCAAATACCTTGCCGAGAAGCTGATAAGAAAAGAGAGTTGCTCCCTCACGGTTCATGGGCCAGTACCTGAAAAGGATTTGAAGGGAATCCTGAGTTAATAGAGTTTCTTGAGTTAACAAGGTTTTTTGTGTTATAAACTCTATAGACCCGAGAAACTCTGCGAACTTCTGAGACTGAAGGGGGGAGGTAATTATGCCAGCATATGAGTATCTATGCAATGACTGCAAAAGAGAATTTACCGTTTTTCTTTCGATCAAGGAATTTGAGGCAAAGCCGAAGATTAACTGTCCTCACTGCCAGAGTGATAATGTCGTAAAGAAACTTACATCTTTTTTCGCAAAGACGAGCAAAAAATCCTAATTTTTTTTGATGAATAAGGTGATTCTGAAAACAGAGTTTCCCGATATTCCCCTTCTCAGTCGTGGAAAAGTGAGAGATATCTATGACCTCGGAGAATACTTGCTCCTTGTAGCTACTGATCGTATTTCAGCCTTTGATGTTGTCCTTCCGAATGGCATTCCTGAAAAAGGAAGAGTGCTTACTCAGATATCTATTTACTGGTTTGAGCAGATGAAGGATATTATTCAAAATCATATTGTAGCTACACAGGTTGAAGATTTCCCGGGAAGATTGCATAAGTATGCTGATATTATTGAAGGAAGAAGTATGCTCGTTAAAAAAGCAAGTCCATTGCCTGTGGAGTGCGTTGTGAGGGGTTACCTCTCTGGCTCCGGATGGAAGGAATATAAAAACGGAGGAACTGTCTGTGGTATCAGGCTTCCAAAAGGTCTTGGTGAATCATCGAGACTCGATGAACCAATATTTACACCGAGTACAAAGGCAGAAGTGGGACATGATATCAATATTTCCTTTGGAGAGGTAGCCGGGTTAGTGGGGCAGAAGATAGCAGAGAGATTAAAGGATGTGAGTCTCAAGGTCTATTCAAAGGCAAGGGAGATAGCAGAAAAAAAGGGTATTATTATAGCTGATACAAAATTTGAATTCGGATTATATAACGGTGAGCTTATGTTGATTGATGAGCTCTTAACACCTGACTCATCACGTTTCTGGTCAATGAAGGATTATACCCTCGGTATGGGTCAGGACAGCTTTGATAAACAGATTGTGAGAGATTATCTCCTTACTCTCGACTGGAATCAAACGTATCCCGGCCCTGTGCTGCCCGATGAGATTGTAGAAAAGACAGTGTCCAGATATAAGGAAATTCTAAAAATTATTACTGGTAAAGAATGATACCCTGTTGTACTAATTTCAGGTTTTTCTGGGAATCATGTTGAACTATCAATATATTCCCCTCTTTTGTAAAGAGGGGTGAGGGGAGATTACCGAAATCAATTGAATTGTAATCCCCCTGTATCCCCCTTTATGAAAGGGGGATTTAAAGTGATGAGGTGTTTGGAATTATTCAGTATGATTAAGACATTTCAACAGGCAAAACGAATTATAAAGATTGTTATTGGTTTTACTTTACTGCTCGTAGGCCTGGCTATGACTGTATTGCCAGGGCCTGCAATAATAGTGGTTCCTGTAGGGCTGGCGATTCTTGCAACAGAGTTTGTTTGGGCAAGAAGAATGCTGGAAAAAATAAGACAGGGAGCAAAGTCCCCACTCAATCGAACATCCCGAAATATTAAATAGATTGTTTAGATACGCCAATTATTGTTTCTCCTGCCCTGACTTTATCACCTAACTTAATTTTAATTTCAGCATCCTTTGGTAGATATACATCGAGCCTTGATCCAAACTTTATCATCCCGTACCTTTCTCCACGTCTCAGTACATCATCAACCTTTACTCTACAGACAATCCTTCTCGCAAGATAGCCTGCAACCTGTCTAACCAGTATCTTTCCATCTTTACCCTCGAGGAGTATAACAGTGTTTTCATTTTCCATTGATGCAGCATCCTTATGTGCTACCAGAAACTTTCCCGGGGAGTGTTTTATTAAACTCACCTTGCCATCACATGGAGCACGATTGACATGTACATTGAAGAGAGACATAAATATACTTATTTCTTTGGATTCAGTGTGGAGATAATCTTTCTCGTAAACATTTTTTATCAGTATTACCTTTCCGTCGGCAGGAGATACGAAAATACCGTTCCCTCCTGGCATTGTTCTTTCAGGATCCCTGAAGAAGAAGGCTATAAAAATGGTTATGGTCAATGGCAAAACTGCTATCCAGGGTTTTCCGAAAATGTAGACAAGTATGGTAATAAGAGCAAATATGATGATAAATGGATAGCCGTCAGGGGCAATTTTAAGCATCTTCTCAGTAACAAGTAATGAGTAATGAGTTATAAGTAATAAGTGATACTCTGTGTGTTACTGCAGATGTTCTTGTGTATACACCTTGGAAGAAGCTCTTCTTTCCTATGCCCCTCTTTGGAAGAGAGGGGTAAGGGGAGATTTTATCCATCATAAATATTTCCATTAAATCCCCCTTCATCCCCCTTTGCCAAAGGGGGATTTACGGCAATTTTCATGAAGAATCTAATATATTGATTTTGGAAACAATTCTTACCTGTCACTTGTCACTCGTCACTTGTAACTGTTGTTATGCTTTTGTCTTATCTACAAGTTTTCCTTTTTTGAGCCATGGCATCATAGCCCTGAGTTTTGAACCAACCTCTTCTATTGGATGTTGCTCGCCTTTTCTAGTAAGAGCATTGAAGACAGGCTTATTTGCCCTACATTCCAAAATCCATTCCTTTGCAAACTGTCCTGACTGTACCTCTTCAAGTATCTTCCTCATCTCTTTCTTCGTTTTTTCTGTTATGATCCTTGGCCCCCTCGTGAGGTCTCCATATTGGGCAGTATTGCTTATGGAGTACCTCATAGTAGAAATTCCACCTTCATATATGAGATCGACAATAAGCTTTACCTCATGGAGACATTCGAAGTAAGCCATCTCTGGTGAATAGCCTGCCTCTACAAGAGTCTCAAAGCCAGCGAGGATAAGAGATGTGAGACCACCACAGAGAACAACCTGCTCACCGAATAAATCAGTCTCTGTCTCTTCCCTGAAAGTTGTCTCTATAACCCCTGCTCTCGCACCTCCAATGCCAGAGGCATAAGCAAGGGCAACACGCTTTGTATTCTTTGAAGGGTCTTGATGGATTGCTATCAGACATGGGACACCACTACCTCTTAGATATTCGGACCTGACAAGATGGCCTGGTCCCTTTGGAGCTACCATGAAAACATTAACATCTGGCGGAGGGATTATCTGACCAAAGTGTATATTAAAGCCATGGGCAAAACCTAAATATGTTCCCTTTTTAATATTGGGAGCTATTTCTGTCTTATATATGTCTGCCATATATTCATCAGGCACAAGCATTATCATTATATCTGCTTTCTTTGCAGCCTCTGAGGCTGTGAGGACAGTAAAGCCAGCTTTTACTGCCTTTCCCCAGTTTGCCCCTTTTGTTTCACCTACTATCACATCCATGCCACTCTCTTTGAGATTATTCGCATGGGCATGTCCCTGACTTCCGTAACCGATTATTGCAATTTTTTTGTTCTTAAGAATTTTTTTGTCCGCATCCTTCTCGTAGTAAATCTTGACCATTTTTACCTCCAGGAAAAAATTTGCATTTAGCAAGCAGTATTATATTACAATAGTATGTTTTTTTCTATTTTTTCGATGAATGACCATCAGTTTTTTACGCAGGGTCATTCACAAAAAGCAGTAGTAGGTATTAATCAGAGTGATGCAAAGCTGTGTGCTTTTTTGACAGCCCAGTAAATAATAATGTAGCCGATAATGGCTGTAAAAAAACCCATCAGTAATGTGCCTAAAATGAAGGGCCAAACAAGGGGTTTCAAGCTGTTTAAGAGATAGCTGAACGTAATATCTGACCAGGCTATTTCTGGAATTATCTGTTCTATTCCGAGAAATTGTGCACCTAACCAGGTGCTAAAGGTATATATTGGCACTGTAGTCCAGGGATTTGTGATATACACACCAGCAAGTGTTGCGAATGGGTTGAGTCTAAAAATCCACACAACTGCAAAACCGATCAAGGTATGTAGACCTAACAGAGGGGACATTCCTATAAAAACACCCGTTGCGAAGGCCAGTGCTACCTTGTGAGGTGATTCCCTTAACTTTATGACTTCTCTTAATCTATCTCTGAACGCCAAAGTGCTGATACCCCTCTGCTGAAAATGTATTTTCCCTGCCAGCAGTATCTATAATAACCCTTTTTGACTCTGTAATGTCACCAATATATTTTGCTTTAATCATTTTCTCTGTTGATGCGGTGAATAACAGTTCATAATCTTCTCCACCTGATAAGGCTAATTTTATTGGTGAAACACCAAGATGTGATGCGACCTTTTTGAGTTCAGAAGACAGAGGAATATTTTTGGCGTATATTCTTGCGCCAACCTTGCTTTCATCGCAGAGCCTTGATAAGTCAATAAGAAGACCGTCACTGATATCTATCATTGAGGTTGCATCTCTGACGAATTTCTTTGGGTTCCTTGCTACTGGCATGAGGTGCCTTCTAAGCAAAGGCTCAACATCACTCCACTTCAAAAGAAGACCCGGAGAATCGGAGAGTCGGAGATTGGGAGACCTTTTCTTATCTTTTTCTCCGTTTCCCCGCTTCGCCCCTTCTCCGTATCTCCGAGAAAAAATAGTTTTAACCATCCTCCTGGATTTATCCGATAGCTTTTTCAATATGTGAAGGCCGCAGGCTGAATCTCCTAAGTTACCCGTTACATAGATTCTGTTACCTATCTTTGCACCGGAGCGTTTTATGTAATCTTTTGTATAGCCAATGATTGTTGCTGATAATATCATACCTTTATGTGAGGCAGATAGATCCCCACCAACAAGGTATAAGTTGTAGAGATTCATTGCCTCATGAACTCCGTCAAAAAAACTGTCAATCACATCTTTATCCATATTTTTATTCACAGCTATATTAAGAAGAAGGAAATTGGGCTTTCCTCCCATAGCATAGATATCACTCACATTAACGGAGACTAACTTGAAACCCAATTGATAAGGAGTTATGAAACTCAGATTGAAATGTACCTTTTCTACCATCATGTCTGTAGTCACAAGGAGCTTTTCATTGGTTGGTTTTAATAAGGCAGCATCATCACCGATACCAACGAGAACATTGGGTGAGAGTTTTTCAAACCTCTTCCGTATCTGCTCTAAAAGGGGTAATTCTCCAATTTGAGAAAGCTTCATAATTAATCTTTTAGACATTTTGCAGATATATTTTGAGACAAGGTCTTCTGTTAACCACTCTTTGGAAAATAGGGGTCAGAGGAGATTTTATGAGTCATAAATAAATTCATATTTGCTTTAAATCCCCCTTTATCCCCCTTTGCCAAAGGGAGATTTTTTGCTTATTTTACCGATGAACACAAATTCAATAAGTTAGAAAGAATTTTCAGGTAAAATAGGTCAGGCATCTTGCCTAACAAAAGATTTATTCTTATCCCTTTACTTTTTTGGCCGATGACCTATGGCTATTGGCTATCTTTTTTGACTCACTGCTATTTTTTTTCAGGGCGACCTTTAATACATCATCCATTGTCTCAGCAAAAACAAACTCCATATCTTTTTTGATGTATTTTGGAATATCATCAAGATCCTTTTTGTTCCTCTTCGGAAGAATTACCTTTTTAATTCCCATCCTCTTTGCAGCAAGAGTTTTTTCTTTCAGTCCTCCGATGGGCAGAACCCTGCCCCTCAGGGTTACTTCTCCGGTCATGGCAGTATCCTTCTTTACAGGTCTTCCTGTGATGGCAGAGGCTATTGCTGTAGCCATGGTAATACCTGCTGAGGGACCATCTTTTGGTATCGCACCTGCAGGGACATGGATATGGAGGTCTGTCTTAGAAAATATATCGTCCTTTATGCCAAGCCCTTTTGATCTTGAACGTATATAACTCAAGGCAGCCTGGGCAGATTCTTTCATGACATCACCAAGTTGCCCTGTTAGGGTGAGGTGCCCTTTACCCCTCATGGGTGTTGCCTCGACATAGATGATGTCTCCGCCTGTCTCTGTCCATGCAAGACCTGTTGAGACACCAACCTCATCCTTTTCCATCTCTTCTTCAGGCAGGTACTTGGGTACACCGAGGTATCTATGCACATTCTGTGAATTTATTACAAACATATTCTCTTTACCTTCGGCTATCTTCTTTGCCACCTTCCTACAGACGTGCGCAATTTCCCTCTCGAGGTTTCTGACTCCTGCTTCCCTTGTATACTGTGAGATTATGCTCCGGAGTCCTGGGTCTGTAATCTTCAATATCTTACTGCTAATACCATGTTCCTCTAATTGCTTCGGTATGAGATAGTTCTTTGCGATACCGAGCTTTTCTTCGGTTGTATAGCCAGAGAGATAGATTATTTCCATTCTGTCTCTTAAAGGACTTGGTATTGTATCCACGAGGTTACCTGTTGTAATAAACATAACCTTTGATAGATCAAATGGAACAGTAAGATAGTGATCTACGAATGAGAAATTCTGTTCTGGGTCAAGTACTTCGAGAAGGGCTGATGACGGATCCCCTCTAAAGTCCATTCCTATCTTATCAATCTCATCAAGCATAAACACGGGGTTGTTTGTCCCTGCTGTTTTTATGCCTTGTATTATCCTTCCAGGAAGGGCGCCAACATAGGTTCTTCTGTGCCCTCTGATTTCTGCTTCATCTCTCATGCCTCCCAGGGACATACGGACAAATTCCCTTCCTAAGGCTCGTGCGATAGACCTGCCAAGAGAGGTTTTTCCGACACCTGGAGGACCAATAAAACAGAGGATAGGACCCTTCATTTTCTCTTTTAACTTCCTGACACTCAGATACTCTAAAATGCGCTCTTTTACCTTTTCGAGATCATAGTGATCATCATTGAGCACTTTATCTGCAGCCTTTATATCGAGATTATCTGTTGTTGATTTGGCCCATGGTAATTCAACTAACCAGTCAAGGTATGTCCTTACCGTTGCTGCCTCTGCACTGTCAGGATGCATCTTTTCTAAACGTTTGAGCTGTTTCTCAGCTTCTTTCAGCACTTTTTCAGGCATTTTTGCATCTTCGATCTTTTTCCGAAACTCCCTTATCTCTTCTGCCCTTTCATCAATTTCACCGAGCTCTTTCTGTATTGCCTTCAGTTGTTCTCTCAGATAATACTCGCGCTGTGTTTTATCGATCTCACCCCTTGCCTCAGACTGAATCTTCTGCTGAACTGTCAGGAGTTCAATCTCTCTCCCTAATATTTCACTGACACGTTTCAGTCTTTGAATAGGATCCATGATCTCAAGTATCTCCTGAGCCTGTTCTGTCTTTAGTCCAATATTTGAGGCGATGAGGTCAGCGAGTCTTCCTGGATCCTCGATCCCCTCTACGACTCCCATTACATCAGGCAAGATTGTTTTTCCGAGAGAAATAGTCTTATCCAACTGTTCTTTCACTGTCCTCATCTGTGCTTCATCTTCTATGGTAATGATATCGGGTTTCTTTTCAGTAATCTTTTCTACGTCGGCTTTAAAAAAAGGATCAGTCTGAGAATAACTCAATGCCCTTGCTTTGCTCAGCCCTCTCACCAATAACTTTACCCTACCATCAGGGAGTTTGAGCATCCTCATAACGCTTCCTACTGTTCCTATGGAGTAAAGGTCCTCAGGTGCAGGGTTTTCTATATCGAGATCTTTTTGCGTGAGGAGGAGTACCATTTTGTTAGTGCTAAGGGAATACTCTATAGCCTTAATAGACATTTCCCTCCCCACAAAAAGAGGAAGTATCATGTAAGGGAACACCACGATATCCCTTACAGGCAGCACAGGCAGACTGTCGGGAATTTCTATCTCTTTATCATCTTTATGTTCTAAATCAATTACCATATCTCCTCAACTTTCTATTTGCTCCCTTTTATCCTTGTTGCAACCTCAACAAGGTACTCTTTAAATTGTTCGGAAACCAAAGGGTTTTTCAATGCGAGATCAACAGTTGCCTTAAGATAACCAACCTTATCACCTGCATCATATCTTGTTCCTTTAAAGAGATATCCATACATTGGGCGTTTCTTCAATAATCTGTGAAGTGCATCTGTCAATTGTATCTCCCCACCTTTTCCGAAACCCACATTCTCAAGCATATCAAAGATGTCTGGGGTAAGGATGTACCTTCCAATTATTGCTAAGTCAGAAGGGGCTTCTGTTGTTTTAGGTTTTTCTACGAGGTCTTTAATCCTGTATAAATTCTCTGTCTCTTTTACACCATCAATCACCCCATATTTGTTTACTTCTTCCATAGGAACCTGCTGCAGAGCAATGATAGGGGATTCAAGTTTTTTGTAGAGGTCTATCATATCCTTAAGTAAGCTGTTATCAGGGTCAATAATATCGTCACTCAAGAGAACAGCAAAAGGCTCATCTTTTACAAATGGCTTAGCGCAGTATATTGCATGGCCGAGCCCAAGGGTTGCTTTCTGCCTTATGTAAGCAAAGTTCAGGTGGTTCAGCCGGCTAATCTCCTCAAGGAGTCTTTTTTTGCCTGCCTTTTTAAGGCTCTCCTCGAGTTCGAAGGCTGAATCAAAGTGGTCTTCTATGGCACGCTTATATTTCCCTGTTATAATAATAAACTCTTCTATCCCACAAGCACTGGCTTCTTCAATTGCATACTGGATCATTGGCTTATCGACAATAGGCAACATTTCTTTCGGAGATGCCTTTGTTGCAGGTAAGAATCTTGTCCCAAGTCCTGCAGCAGGAAATATAGCCTTTTTTATTCTTTTTTCCATACTTATCTTAAGTTAATATTATACCACACCAAGAACCAAGACTAAAGCAAGCAGAAATGCATTCAATAATCTAAAATAATACATGATTTAAGTGTTATGTAAAATAAAGATGTGGAAGCGCTGAATCTTTTATGACTTTTACCTTAAGACTCATAGCGAGAAAAGAGAAGGGAGGAAGGATAGGTTTGGCCAAAATTAAATGAAGGAAATATTTCCCTGGGAAAGAACATCGCAGGAGGAGATGATAAAGATGTTAAAAGTGAAACTCCATAAGTCAGATCTCTTTTTATCCACAGTTTGTGTTACCTGTGGGACAACGTATGTTATTGAAAAAGTAGAGGCTATTTTGCTGGAAGGTGACAGACGAATAGGAAATGTATGTAAAGAATGTATAAAGATGGGCTCTCAGGAAATCCCTATGATACTCAGACAACAGTCTCAGAGGCTAAGGGAAAAAGCAAAAATACTTGAGGAGCTATCTAACCGCTCTATTGATTGCCCTCCATGGGATGAATATCTGCGGGCATCGGGGGATGGGAATTTAGGATCAGAAAATGTATGTCAAGGGGTAAAGGCCAATCCTCAAATGATTATGTCGAGGGTATTCTTGATCGGGGAGGGCATAGTGCCAAGTGAAGAATTAGAAGGGCTCCAGAATGAACATATAAAGATATTCCTCACTGAGGTAGACATATCTCAATGGCCACCAGAAATTCTACATCTGAAAAAGTATGCAGAAATAGAGATAGATGATAAGTATTTGTTCAGATTTGATGAGGGAATATAAAGTATACATTTTGTGATTACGAAAGATCGACTTCTTACATTTTTTAGAGAAAAAGTCACAAGGCCCTTAAGCTTCCGTGAAATTGTGTATTCGCTGGATCTTTCTTCATCAGAAAGACGCAGCCTCAAAAGAATCCTCAGAGAGATGTCCCAAGGTGGGTACATCGTGAAAACAAGAAAAGGTCTTTATGGTCCTGCAGTGGAGATGAGTCTTGTTACAGGCTGTTTTGAAGCGCATAGGGAGGGGTATGGATTTGTTGTACCAGAAGAACCCAAAGAGAGGGATATTTTTATTCCTCCAAGGGCAGCACTCGGAGCCATGGATAATGACAGGGTTGTTGCTCGGATTGAGAACCCGGTTCGAAGGGAAGGCAGGATAATCAGGATATTGGGAAGGGCACATACACGAGTGGTCGGGACATGTGAGGCAAGCAGGACAGGGTTTTATGTGAGACCCAAGAACAAGTCTATCCCATTTGACCTTTATATCGCTCCGAAGGACAGGGGTAAGGCAAGGGGTAAAGACAGCGTCATCGCTGAGATTGTAAGCTATCCTACAGATACAAGACAGCCGATAGGACGCGTCATCAAGATCTTGGATAAGCCAGGAACTCCTAAGGATGAGGTCGAGAGTATTATAGATGAATTTAACCTCCCGAGGAGGTTTCCGCATAATGTTCTCGAAGAGTCCAGAGAACTTTATTCAGGTCTAAAGATTCAGGAAGATAAACATGTTAGGAACAATCTAATGCATCTTCCCACCGTCACCATTGATGGAGAGAGAGCGAAGGATTTTGACGATGCTGTCTCAATTCAGAAGACGGATAATTTGTACAGGTTATGGGTCCACATTGCTGATGTCGGATATTTTGTAGGATGGGATTCAGCCATTGATGTAGAGGCAAGAAAAAGAGGCACAAGTGTTTACTTTCCGGACAGTGTTGTTCCCATGCTTCCAAAAGAACTTTCAGAAGACCTCTGCAGCCTGAGACCCAAAGTAGAGAGGCTGGCCTTTACCGTTGAAATGGAGTTTGACAAGTATGGAGAGAGATTGAACAGGAGGTTATACCCGAGCATTATCATGAGCGATGAGAGGCTGACATATACCTCAGTAAAAAAGATACTCATCGATAGGGATCCTAAGGAAAGAGGAAAATACCATCATCTTCTCCAAGAGTTTGAGATAATGGGAGAATTATGTAATGTCCTAAAGGATCGGCGGATTAAAAGAGGGAGTCTTGATTTTGATCTTCCTGAACCAGAGGTTCTTCTTGATATTCAGGGTAACCCGGAAGCAATTATAAAGGCAGAGAGAAACTTTGCTCACATGATCATAGAGGAATTCATGATCGCTGCCAATGAGGCTGTGGCCGAGTATTTTGAAAGCCATGGTATACCAGGTCTCTACAGAATACATGAAGAACCTGAAACTACTAAGGTGAATGAGATCATCAGTATTATTAATTCTCTCGAGACCTCGAAAGCCAGAAAGACCATAAAAGCCAGAGATGTATCTGAACTTATAAGGCAGATTCGTGGTTTACCAGAGGAGGAGATCATAATCCTCATGATATTGAGGGGTATGAAACAGGCAAGATACTCTGCCTTGAATATTGGACATTTTGGATTAGCCTCAGAATTTTATACCCATTTTACCTCTCCCATAAGGAGATATCCAGATCTTGTTGTTCACAGGATATTGAGAGAGGCCCTTACCAAAAAATATCTTAGCGATGAGAGGATAAAGGAATTGGAACACATTTTACCAGATATCGCCTTTCATTCTTCGAGAATGGAAAGACAGTCTGAAGAAGCGGAAAGAGCTGTTCTGGATGCAATGAGGGCATGGTTTGTGAAAGATAAGACTGGTGAAGAATTTGAAGGAATGATAGTTTCTGTAACTCCCTTTGGATTAAAGATAAGGCTAAAAGATTACTATATTGAAGGGTTCCTTCATGTTTCATACATGACTGATGATTTCTATCGGTATGATGATAAAAGTCTGAGTCTTTATGGGGTTCACAAGAAAAGGAGGTTCAGTATTGGCAAGGAATTAACAGTCAGGATTGATAGAGTTGATTTAGAAGAGAGGGAGATAATCCTTGGAATCTAATTGAAAAACTCAGAATTTAGTGATAGCATCTTTTTAGAGAAAAGTTTACGGAATAGGGAAAGGAGAAGTGCAGGATGACTAAAAGCCAGGCCAAAACAGCTCTAACCTTCATTGTCTTAGCCATTCTTTTTTTTATAAGTTCACGTTTTATTTTTAAATTCTTCTTTCTATTTTTTGTGGTTGGACTAATTTGTCTCATCTTGGGAATTTCGATTCTGAAAGGAAGTAAAAAATGAAGGGTGTGGAGTTACTGAAAATATGAATGGCCTTCCTTAAACCCTACTTCTCTGGCTGAATAGGTAGTTCTCTATCAGGCCTTTCTCTTCTCTTTTCTATCGTAGTTCTATAGTCTTCCTCAAATTCGTCTTTAAGTTTTCGAGCTTCATCTAATATTATTTTCAACCTTTTGCTTAAAAGTTCAGTGCTCGAACTTTCTTTTATTCTCATTGAAACCTCGTCAATCCTTTCATTGTATTTGCGCCTCCACATTGCTATTTTTTCCAACTCCCTGAGGTAAACACCTAGGAGTTCCCAGGCAGCTTGTCTGTCGCATCGGAAAGCTATTTTCAAAGCGATCACATATACTTTTGAAAAATCAATGAATTCGTAAAGTTCCGATGGACCTTTACTAATGGCTTCAATAATACTTTTAGATATTTGTTGTGTACTTCTCAAGTCTCTCCTTCTGGTGCCAGGAACCTATTTGCACTCTCGGAACAGAGTTCCGAGGCATTTTAAGAACGATTGCCTACTTTTGCTAACTTATTACCACATGATACAATGTTTGTCAAGAGTTTGTCGCAATCTTGTCAAGCCAAAGTAGAAATGTCCTATTGTTACCAAAATAAAAATGTCCTATTTTAAGTTTGACTGTTAATAGGGATATATCCTCCTTTTAGGTTTACTGTTCCAATCATCCCATCTTCTCCACGGATGATT
>DASPRG010000104.1:0-7638 GCA_035624555.1 Thermodesulfovibrionales bacterium | reverse complement strand
TGTGGCGGCTGCAACTGTAGATGGTATTCCAAGCATTATCAAGAGCGGTGTCATTAAGAAACCACCCCCAACCCCAAAGAGACCTGAAAGCATACCCACTATCAATCCAAGTCCAATAGGCAGAAAAATATTAATACTAGTTAGAGCTACTGGCAAATAAAGATACATATGTCCCCCCCATTTAATATTTTTGGCAGATTAAAAGCGTAGGAAAGTACTTCACCTAAATTCTCGTCATAATTAGTAATTAACAAAAGCTGTTTCTTCCTCATCTCTTTTCCAGTCTGCCTAATCATTCGACTGAAGATAAAAGCAAAGAGGATGCCAATGTGTAAGCTCTTGTTTTTTAATGATTATTTGTAAAGGAGAGCTAAATGAAGTGTTTCATATTTGAACAGCTATGAACGCTGTTCATCGCTAAGTATTCTCCAGAGGCTCGTTCTCGATATCCCTAAGAGTTCAGCAGCCTTTGATTTATTGCCTCCGAGCATCTCAACTACTTTTAAAGCATATTCTTTGTTCAACTCATCTATAGTTTTGATAGTTTTCATCTTGCCCGGCTCTATGGTTCCAATCTGAGACATTTTGAGACTCTGTGGCAGACTTTCAGTGGAAATAAGAGAATTTTTTTCTACGATAACTGCCCTTTCGACTATATTTTCGAGCTCTCTGACGTTCCCAGGGAAACTATAACTCATGAGCATGTCCATAGCCTCTTTGGCAAAACCAGTTATTTTTTTGTTATACCTGTAAAGATATTCCTGAAGAAAATATATGCTTAAAGGTTCTATGTCTTCCTTACGGTCTCTTAACGGAGGAATAAAAATGTCCATGACATTTAATCTGTAATACAAGTCTTCCCTGAATCTCCCTTCAGCTATGAGGGTCTTGAGTTTTTGGTTAGTAGCAGCAATAAATCTCACATCCACCTTTATGGATTTTGTTCCGCCTACCCTGAAAAATTCACCCTCTTCGATGACATTCAGTAGTTTCGCCTGGAGGCTTGTAGACATTTCTGAAATCTCATCAAGAAAAAGGGTGCCTGTATCTGCAATTTCCATAAGCCCCTGTTTTGTTCTGATTGCACCTGTAAATGCACCTTTTTCATGGCCGAACAGTTCACTCGCAAGAAGACTCTCAGTAAAAGTCGCACAATTAAGTGAGAGAAACGGCATATTCTGCCTCCTACCTGTGAAGTGGATAATCTTAGCTACAAGGCTTTTCCCAACTCCACTCTCCCCGGTTAGAAGAACATTGCAGTCAGAATCCCTTATACTTTCAATAATGCTTAATATATTCTTCATACTTTCACTTCTTGCAATACTGGGAATCTTTTTGTCCATTCCGAGAGAGGTCTTTAATGCTATAATCTCTTTCCTAAGAACTTTCTCTTCATAAATTTGCTTTACCTTTAATAACAGTTCGTCAAGATCAAAGGGTTTTGTAATATAGTCACGCGCCCCTTTTCTCATCGCTTCCACTGCTGAACTGATGCTTCCATAGCCGGTCATAATGATTACCTCTGTTTCGAGGTGCTTTTCCTTTATTTTCTCCAGAAGTTCAATGCCACTGAGACCCGGCATCTTTATATCCGCAATGAGGGCATCAAAATGCTCTTTTTCTATCTTTTCCAGAGCCTTCAGGCCATCACTTGCACCCGTAACATCATACTTTTCCTTCTTCAATATAGAAAGAAGATGTTTCAGGGTTATCTCTTCATCTTCTGCAACGAGAACCTTAAAGACCATCACAACCTCTTACTTTTGGCAAAATTATAGTAAAGGTAGTACCTTTTCCTTCTTTACTTTCGATACTCATCTTACCATCATGCTTATCAACAATGTTGAATACAATTGCAAGTCCAAGACCAGTGCCCTTATCCTTTGTGGTAAAAAAAGGCTCAAATATTTTTTCAGCGGTCTCAACAGGCATCCCTTTTCCTGAATCTGATACATTTATTTTTACAGACTCCTTGTCTTGGTCTATTTTCACAATAAGATCACCTTCTCCTGACATGGCATCAACAGCATTGTTAAATAGATTAATAAAAACCCTTTCCATCTGTTCAGGGTCAGCACAGATAAGTGCACCTTGAGGGTCTGAATCCAGCACAAATGATATCTTTTCAAGATTAATGGATTTACCGAGTAGATTATAGGCATCAGCAATGAGTTTATTCAGCTCAATTTCCTTGAATTCGGGATCTCTGCCACGGGCAAACTCAAGAAGATCACCAACAATCCTTTTTACCCTCAATGTCTGTCCACGAATATCTTTTACAACCTCTCTCAGGTTTTGCGGAGAAGTATCATCTATTTCTTTTTCCAAAACCTGGGAAGAAATATAGATATTGTTCAGTGGGTTATTCAATTCATGCGCAACCCCTGAAGCCAGTGTTCCGATGGCTGCAAGTTTTTGGCTCTGGAGCAATTCTTTGTTTTTTCTTTCAAGCTCTTCTTCCCTTTGAGCAAGTTGTTCTTCCATTTCGTTAAACGTTTGAATAAGTGTGCCCACCTCATCTTTACTCTTTATTGGCTTAACTAACTGCTTGAAATTACCCTTCCCTGTCTTTTCAACAACTTCTGTAAGGATCTTTAACCGATTCACAACATCCCTGTTAAAGAAAAAGATTGTTCCAATACCGGTAATAAAAAATAATGGGAAAAATATAAGGATGGCAAGTTGTGATAGGCGGATGGTATTGTCAACATTGTTCCTGGCGATCCTGTCCAGTTCTTCGGAGATGATAATAATATCCTCACCGTTTTTCCTGAGCGCATTTATCTGTGCTTCGAATTCTGTCAAGCCCACAATGAGACGGTGATCAGGCGGTAACAAAATTACATTTTTAAGGAATTCGATTCCCTGGGATGGATTTTCTACCAAAGTTGATTGTATAAGTGTGAATAATTTGTTGGACTGAGAAAATGATGTCTTTATTTTCCCAAATTCGATTGATAAATCCTTTGCAGATGATTCTATTGTATTAAATCTGTTCTTATATTCTGCTATGCAAACCTTTAAATCTTGTAATTTATCAGAGTTATCTGCAAAAACACTTCTGTTAATGATTTCATTTAACTCCAGCAGATATCCATGTACAGCTTCCGATTCTGCCTTTGCTTTTACCGGGTAGAGAAAGAAATTTTTCTCATGCCTTCTGAGCTCAAGGGATTTGCTTCTTATTGTATCAGTAACCTCGAGATGACTGATCTCTTTTTTGATCTTAATAAAATTTATGTATTCGAATATTACGAGGACGGCAATGATGAAAACACTGATGAGAAAACTGAACGCTAATTTTTTCTTAAGGGACATTGATCCTCGGCGATAATTGAGACATATTCAATAGTTTTATTATATAACAAATATGTCGCAGTTATCAGATTCAGGCATATTCTGATAATTTAAATTGTCTTTATTTTATTCTTTTATTCGAGAAGTTTCTACTGATCGATACAGGTTCAAACTATTCTTGATTTCAAACATTTACAAATAATCAACACTTATTTCACAGGAATAATTCTTTAAAATTCATCGATTAGGAAATTTTCATTTTTCTCTTGACTTCCACAATATCTTGTGGTTTAATTAGCTCAAAAATACAAAACCTTGGATGGCGTTAAATAACCATCCTTTTGGTAAATTATCAAATGGGGGTGGAGTTTATGAAGGGTCTTTCATCTAATATCTGTCTTACACAAAATGCATTAAAGGTTCTTGAGAAGAGATACTTAAAAAAGAACGAAGTAGGAAAGGTTGTCGAGACACCTGAAGAGCTTTTCAGACGCGTAGCAAGGACTGTTGCATCTGCAGATCTCAATTACGGCGCATCAGAGAAGGATGTTAAGAATCTTGAAGAGGCATTCTATGAAATGATTACATCATTAGCTTTTCTTCCTAACAGTCCTACCCTTATGAATGCAGGCAGAAGGCTCGGCCAGTTAAGCGCATGCTTTGTCATACCTGTCGAGGATTCTATGGAATCTATATTTGATGCAGTGAAAAATTCTGCTATCATACACAAGTCAGGCGGGGGTACTGGCTTCAGTTTTTCGAGGTTGAGACCGAAAGGTGATGTTGTCGGCTCCACAAAGGGCATTTCTTCAGGTCCTGTTTCCTTCATGACCGTCTTTGATACCGCAACAGAAGCCGTAAAACAGGGAGGGACGAGAAGGGGTGCTAATATGGGTATCCTAAGAATCGATCATCCGGACATACACTCCTTTATCACCTCGAAGGAAGATAATACAAAGCTCAATAACTTTAATATCTCCGTAGCACTCACTGATGAGTTCATGATGGCTGTTCAAGAAGATAGACATTATGACCTCATCAACCCGCGGACAAAAGGAGCAACAGATACGCTCAAGGCAAGAGATGTCTTTAATCTTATCGTCGAGCATGCTTGGAAAAATGGAGAGCCAGGGATTGTCTTTATAGATAGGGTAGATGCGTCTAACCCGACTCCACGAATAGGAAGGATAGAGTCAACAAACCCCTGCGGTGAACAACCCCTTCTTCCTTATGAATCCTGTAATCTGGGTTCAATAAATCTTGCAAAGATGGTAAAAGGGGGGGAGATAGATTGGGAAAAACTCAGGGATATCACATTGAAGGCAGTCCATTTCCTTGACAATGTCATTGAGATAAACAAGTATCCTCTTCCCAAGATTGGGGAGATGACAAAGGCAAACAGAAAGATAGGCCTTGGTGTGATGGGATGGGCAGATATGCTTATCTTTCTCGGAATCCCCTATAACTCTGATGACGCCTTAAAACTCGCAGAAGATGTAATGGGATTTATGCAAAGAGAAGGCAGAGAGGCTTCAAGCGTATTGGCAGAGAAAAGGGGAGTATTCCCTAACTATAAAGGAAGCATCTATGATGGTAAGGTAAAAGTCAGGAATGCAACGATCACAACCATAGCTCCCACAGGCACCCTTTCGATCATAGCAGGTTGCTCTTCAGGCATAGAACCTATCTTTGCAGTCTCTTATGTTCGTACAGTGATGGAGGGCACGAAGCTTATAGAGGTGAATCCCTATTTCGAAAAGATAGCAAAGGAGCACGGCTTCTGGGAAAGAGAGCTTATGGAGAGGATTGCAGAGAAAGGTTCGATACAGGAATTTCATGAGATACCAGAGGATATCAAAAGGCTGTTTACCACTGCCCATGATATAACACCTCATGAACACGTAAAGATGCAGGCCGCCTTCCAGAAATATGTGGATAATGCTGTTTCGAAGACAGTGAACTTTCCTCACAGTGCAACTACAGAAGACGTAAAAGAAGTCTATCTCCTTGCCTACAAACATGGCTGTAAAGGTGTCACCGTATACAGGGATGGCTCACGTGAAGAACAGGTACTCACAAAAGGCAAGAAAGAAGGGAAAACAGAGGTTGTAGATTTACGCCAGAAAATTGTCCCACGAAAAAGACCGGATGTTATAAAAGGTGCAACACGCCTTATGAAGACAGGGTGCGGAAATCTTTATGTCACCATCAACGAGGATGAAGAAGGACACCTATTTGAGCTTTTCACGTCCATGGGAAAGGCAGGTGGCTGTGCTGCAAGCCAGTCTGAGGCAATCGGAAGGCTTGTCTCCCTTGCATTTAGGTCCAATATCGAACCTGATGAGGTTATGAGACAGTTGAAGGGGATTTCATGCCACTCCCACGCATGGGTAGAAGGCGGGAAAATAACCTCCTGTTCTGATGCAATAGCAAAATCTCTTGAAAAATATCTCCGGAAAGGAAACAACGGAGACGGAAATGGCCAGGAAGGCCACAAGGAGGTAATGTTTATCGGCCGATGCCCTGAGTGCGGAGGTGCTGTTGAACACGCAAGCGGATGTGCCGTTTGCCATGATTGCGGGTTCACGAAGTGCGGTTAGAGTATGAAAAATGAAATCATTATTGACTCATCAAAATGTCATATATTAGTTCGGGTCAGAAATTATTTTGATCCTTCAAGCCAAAAAATTTTTCGCCTTGTATTTTCGGCTTCTTCTGTGAACTTACCCATAACATAGAGCCTGATTTTATGACTTCTGGGAAACTCTTTTCTCAAGAGGGAGGCAAGTAATTTTTTCAATTTTTCTGTTTTTATGTGAAATTTTTTCCATATTTTCCCTTTCTTATTGCAGTAGCAAGGAGGAGTTGTTATTATTTAAATTATGAATACCGGTGAAGTAATTGAAAAGATACGGCAGACAGGGTCTCCATTGAAGCGGCAGCTTCTTATGGTTGCTCTGATTACCAATCTGCTTGAACAGAAGGGCAAAGGTGCTCCTGTAGTCATCGGCGGATGTGCTCTGGCATATTATTCAAGAGAGGTTTATTTTACAGCTGATATAGACCTCGCATATGCAGATAGAGAAGCACTGGATATTGCATTAAAAGATATCGGGTTTAAAAAGCAGGGAAGATACTGGATTAATGAAGACCTGAAGATAGCTATTGAGGTACCGTCATCGGTACTTATTGGCGAAGATTCGCCAGTCGAGATAGTCGAGTTCGAGAGAGGACTTCAATGCAGGATTATAGGGATAGAAGACTTGATTATAGACCGGCTTAGTGCATGCAAATACTGGAAATCAGAAATAGACTGTGAGATGGTTGAACTACTCGTGAAAAGATATAAGGAAGAGCTCGATTGGACCTACATCGAGAAGAAAGCAGTACTACCTGAATTCGATATCCTGTCAGAGCTTTTGAAATTAAAGGGAAGGGTCACTTGATGAAAGTTAGAAAGAAAAAATATGAAGATATATCTCCCGTTGATTTTCTTGTCTTGAGAGACGCCCTTGGACTTAAAAGGTATCGTAAGAGCACTAAAAGGGATGAAGAGGAAAGGAAGATACTTTTAGACATTGGGATAAAAAAGATTGAAGAAAAAGAGAAAGATGATTTTATATCCTTGGGATACAGGAGAAGGAAATTGAAAATTCCTTAATTATCTTTATCTTCAAAGAATTTTTCGCCTTGTATTTTCGGCTTTTTCTGTGAACTTACCCATGACATAGAGCCTGATTTTATGACTTCTGGGAAACTCTTTTCTCAAGAGTGTTGTCAGTAATTTCTTCAGTTTTTCATGGTTGATGTGAAACCTTTCTTTGAAGAAACCATCTTCCATGACAAGCAAGTCATATTCGCTCATTTTGACGATAATTACTGATCTGTTCCGTTTATAAGTCCTTAAATCCAGGTAGTGGCCTACTGGGAGCTTTTTCAGCCTTTCATTAACAGCGTCGATTATTCCTGTCTTATCGATCATCAGGCCTGCTCATAGGGAGGTCGCAGATTGACTTCAACTTTGCCATGGGAATGACGCATGAATAACCTTCCTTTCCGGGTGAGGTCGTAATAGGTATGGTTTCTGTGCTTGGTAACTTTATTTCTCCTGTTTATCCTGTATGCAACTATCGTTCTGGTTACCCTTTCCAGATATCCTTTACTTTGCAGGGTCTTGACGCCTTTCTGTACGGTCTGAACATTTGTGTCCAGACGATTGGACAGTTTTTTGATAAAAGCTGGACCTGAGTGGTGAATATAATAGAGGATTTTCAGTTCGATGTCAGATATTTCACCTTTATCCATAGCAAATTCAGTTCCAGGAATGACGTCATTCCCGTG
>DASPRG010000100.1:0-5263 GCA_035624555.1 Thermodesulfovibrionales bacterium | reverse complement strand
AACCCCGATGTCTTATATTTTAAGCCGAGAGGGGTTCCCATGATCCATCTTGAAGAGATAGCCTTAACCATTGATGAACTCGAAGCTATCAGGTTAGCTGACCTTGAGGAGCTTTATCATGAGGACGCAGCGAAAAAGATGAAAATTTCAAGACAGACGTTTGGGAGGATCATAAATAATGCGCACAAGAAAGTTTCTGAATGCCTTATAAAAGGAAAAGCATTAAAAATTGAGACTGAACAAAAGGAGGAACAAACATGAAAGTATGTTTTCCAGTAGCAGAAGTGAATGGGATTGAGAGCGAGGTGTACGGCCACTTCGGCTCAGCGCCGTCGTTTGTGATCGTCGAAACAGATACAGGTAAAATCACAATCGTGAATAACAGGGATCAAGAACATGCACATGGTGCATGTAATCCGCTCAAGAAGCTCAACAACCAGCATGTTGATGCAATCGTTGTCGGAGGAATAGGAATGGGAGCATTAAATGTATTAAACCAATCCGGCATTAAAGTGCTTCAGGCCCAGGCTCCAACTGTTCGGGAGAATATTGCCTTACTGAAAAAAGGTGGTCTTCCTGAGTTTACCTCCCAGCATACCTGTGCAGGCCATGGGCATAAAGGTGGGTGCGGTCACTAACCCTCCTCGCCTCCTTAAAATAAGGGAAGGTATGGTGGGGTTATGAATGATCAGACAAAATAGGAGGTTGATATGGCAAAAGGGAAAAAGAAGATAGCAATATTAGCATGCAAGAATATCAAGGGGGTTAGTTGTGTGGGCGGTTGTATGAAATGTTTTAAGGGAATTGCAGAACGGGCAGGGGAGTATAAACGCTGGGAAGATTTTGACGTGGAAGTTATCGGAATGGACGACTGTGGTGGTTGTCCGGGTGTGATTATACCAAAGATGAAACTTATGGTAGAGATGGGCAAACTATACGAAAGGGATATTGATGCTATTCATCTGGGCACCTGTATAATGACTGCCGTAAATACAGCTCAATGCCCGATTGATATTGGAGAGCTTAAAAAGACAATCGAGGAAAAGTTCAAGAAAGAGGTAATCTTCGGCACGCATCCATATTAACAGAAGCGTGGGATACATAGTTTTGATAAGACGTAAACGAGAGGCAGGTCATAAAAAGCCACGGCTAATGGAACCAGCAAAAAATCTGCCTCTCTGATTTAGAATTAATGTATCTTTGACAATGCGTCCGGGTGCGTTACGATAATAACCGGACAACTACTCTGGCCGCTTACATTTTCCACTGCACTTCCAACATAGGGCCTTTCTCCTGTTTCTTTAGTGTGCGAACCCATGACTATGAGATCAGCATCCTTTTCACGAGCATATTTCAGGATTTCTGTATGAGGCTCTCTCCCTTGCCAGATACCGTATTGGTGCTCTAACCCTTCAGGCATTACACAGAACTTCCGAATCTTCTCTTCTATTTCTTTTTCTGATTCCCCGCGGCTTGACATATGAAAAAGTAAAAGCTTCGAGCCATATTTCTGGGCCAATTTAGCAGTAAACTCACAGGCATGCTTGCAGGATTTAGAAAAATCTACACATACCATCATCTTTTTGAAACTCAACCTTTCTTTTGGCATTAAACGATTAACGATCATCACCGGGGAAGTAGAATGCATAATTACATCCTCTACAGTGTTACCGATAATGGTGCCTATCAATCCTTCTTCAACTCTTCCTGCATGGGGTCCAAGTACAATCAAATCTGCATTGAACTTCCTAGCCCATCTCCGGATTTCAATGCTGGGTCGGCCATAGGCAATATCAATCTGGTAGTTACCGTATGGTTTTAATGCCCCTGCACATTTTTTATCCAGTTCCTCTTTGACTCTCTCTTTATATTCTTTTGTTGCAGAGGTCTCCTCACCTGTTTTAAAGTCCCTGACAGTCTCAACCGGTCCACATTCATGGAAATAAGAAGGTTCCAGCACGTGTAAAAGAAACAGTTTTCCATTATTTTGTTTTGCAATTTCCAATGCGCCGACTACTGCTGCATCGCAGGCATCTAACATGTCTGTTGCCGTTAATATTTTTTTAAACATTTCTCCTCCTTATAACAGTCATCTTTAATTTACCTAAGCCCCTGCAAGGAGTTTAGCAAAAAGAACTCCACTTTTCAAATATTTTAGACTTTTATTGAGATGTATTTTACTCATTTTGTAATATTTTTTGAAGAGTTGATACCAATGACAAATGACTTTTCTATAGCTACGATTAACACATTTACCAACAACTTAAAATTTAGAAAATGAAACTGAAAAAACAAAGCGCAAAAATACAAAAAAGTTATTGACTTTTTATTTGAACTATGGTAGTTTTCATCCTGTTAAGCTGCAAAAATATCCAGTATTTTCTATCAGGGGAGGTTTTATTTCTTTTGGCACTTCTTGTTTACTGGGGCTAATTGTGATTAGATAAGGCAGCATGAAGGAAGGGGTATTCGATATGTCCGAATTAACTAATTGGGATTGGGATACAAGAGAGAAATTGATCGCTGATATCAGCGAGTGGAAAAGAAAATTTTCATCAGTCCGTGAACTTGTCCCCAGTGATGATGGCGAGAAAATATCCGCTGCAGTCCGAGATGAAAACAGGAGATTCACCACTTGTGTGAATGGAGAAACGTGGGAAGAAACATTTGAAAGAGTATACTCTCTTAAATTTACTCCAGAGAATAAACTGATTTCACTTGTATTGAGAGATTATGAATGGGCTGTTGCCGTAGATCATGATATGTGGGAGGATAAATTTGACTATATATGGAATCTTACACTAAGTCCTGATGGTAAAAGCATTGCAGTCAATGTTAGAACAGGTGAGATGACAAGCACCGTTTGTTTAAATGGCACAACCTGGGAGAATACATTTCCTGAGGTAAGGGATCTTGCTATAAGTCCCGATGGAAAAAGGACCGCATCTCATGTACAGATAAAAAGGCGTGCTGAACTGGATATCTTCGCTTTGCTCGAAAGAATCTGGACAGTTGCAGTAGATGGAAATCCCTGGAATATGAATTTTTTAATTCTCTGGGGGGCAATTTTTAGTGATGATAGCAACCATGTGGCAGCAGTTGCAATGACAGATATGGCTAAATATACGATAGCTGTGGACGGAAATCCATGGGAGCAAGTGTATGGCCTTGCCTGGGAGCCAATCTTCAGATCAGGAAGTACAGATGTGGTTGCACCTGTGAAGACACCCAAGGGATGGACGCTTGCAATGAATGGCAAGCCAATATGGGGTAATTTCCCCCAGGTATGGAGACAAGTATCCTCAAATGATGGCAAGAAATTAGCTGCTGTTGTTGCTGCCAGCGTTGGAAACTGGACAGTTGCAGTAGATGGAACTCCATGGGATAGCACATTTAATCAAATGGTATTGACCCCGGTGATCAGTCCTGACGGTAGAAAAGTTGCTGCTGTAGTAGAGAATAACAATAGGTGGACAATCGCTGTGGACGGCACCGCATGGTCAGAGACTTTCGACAGTGTGTGGGATCCCATATTTAGCCCTGGTGGTGATATTATATTGACGAAAGCCAAAAAGAATGATAAATACTTCATTGTTGTTGATGGAAAAGTTGGGAAAAAGAGCTATGAATCGCTCTGGACCCCAGTCTTCAGTCCCGACGGGAAGAAACTTCTTGTGCGTGCTGTAAATGAAGGGAAATATTTTCGCCGGATAGTGCCTTTAGGTGAGATTTAACCCCTCTTTCTCTCCCATTATTAAGGGGGAAAGTATGGGGGATATATGAGGTAAAATATGGAATTTTTATCAAGTACAGCATTATACAACATTCTCAGAGGCCCTTTAGTCTGGATTGCATTTATCGTATTTATTGGAGGAAGTATCTATAGGGTAAAGTCTTTTATTAATTTAGTAAAAGAAGATAAAACAATCCTGCCTTTTATAAGTCTGAAAGCTACTCTACGATCCCTTCTTCACTGGCTTGTCCCGTTTGCTTCAAGACGCTGGAGATTAAAACCTGTGTTCACAATTATGACTTTCCTTTTTCATATATGTCTGGTTTTTACTCCCATATTTCTTCTATCGCATAATATTCTATGGTATGAATCCTGGGGGATAACATGGTGGACTCTTCCTGAAAATACAGCAGACATCATGACCCTTATAGTCATATTCACAAGTATTTTTTTCTTTCTCAGAAGGATCTTTGCCAAAGAGGTCAAATTTGTTACCTTTAGTTCTGATTACATAATACTTGCCATTTCTTTTTTGCCTTTTTTAAGCGGGTTTCTTGCTTATCACCAGTGGCTTCTTCCACATAAGGCTATGTTAAATCTACACATTCTTTTCGGAGAAATCATGTTAATAGCAATTCCGTTTACCAGATTATTCCATATGATTTATTTCTTTTTAACGAGGTCATTTATGGGTTCTCAGTTTGCCCTCTGGCATTCAAAAGAGTGGTAATGGATTTTAAGGATATAGAGGAGGATGGCGATGGCAGTTAAAGAAGCTGTTAAGAAGAAGATAGTTAGCAGGGAATTTCCTGAATATATCAGAGACCCTAATCCTGACATAGGTCTTGATGAAACAATAAAGAGGCTTACTCCAGAGAAGATAGAAAAGGCGATCAAGGCAGTTCTGGGGGGACGTTCTGCAAGGATCAAAGCAGTGCTTGACACTTGCATTCATTGCGGGCTATGCGCTGAGGCATGCCAGTGGTATTTGTCAAACGATAAGGACCCTACCTATGCACCGGTAGCAAAGATGAGGATGACCATATGGGAGATGATAAAGAGGGAAGGGAAGGTTGATGCAGAATTCATAAAACAATGTGCGCGGATAGTATTCACTGAATGTAACATCTGTCATCGCTGCAGCATGTACTGCCCATACGGATTAGATATAACGTTTATGATCGGAATGGTTCGCCGTATCTGTTTTCTTCTGGGGGTAATACCTCAACGCCAGATGGACCAGGACCAGGCCCATATTGTTTCATTGAATCAGGTTTGGTATTCCCCGAATGACTGGCTCGATACCAACCAGTGGCAGGAAGAGGAGATAGGTGCAGGGTTCAAAGACCTGCGCATTCCTATAGATAAGGAAGGAGTAGAGGCTATGTGGTTACCACTTGGCGCTGAGCCCAAGACCGGTATTTACCATATAGAGCGCACAGCTAAGATCATGTATGCTGCAGGTGTTGACTGGACTGTACCAGGAAAAGATGTCTGGGATAGCAGCAACATGCCTATGTTTGTACGTGA
>DASPRG010000098.1:0-4830 GCA_035624555.1 Thermodesulfovibrionales bacterium | reverse complement strand
TTTCTCAAAAGTTGTTTTGTAACGTTATTGCCATTCACATGACCTGAAAGGAAGGTAAGAATGTTCTTTTCCTGAAGTTCTCTGATTATCTTCACAGCAGTATCATCATCAGGAGCAGCCCCTATGATGGCAGCAAAGCCAGGCATTGTTCCGTCAACGAGCTGGATACCCAAGTTCCTCTGAATCGTATCGGTTATAAATCCGTTATAGGCATAGCCTGTTTCTGGATCCACAACTGGTTCCAGTCCATTGATATAGCGTAATGCCATGATGATCTCTTCTGCAAAGAGCGTTGCCATGCCAGAATCAAGGGCTTCTCCCAGATAAGGTTTCCACAGGTGTTCTTCAGGCTCAGGATGAAGCATTTCTTTGGCCATTCCAAGGGCTATCTTCATGTCGCCTAATGTTTTTACTGCAAATCCTGTCATTGCGTAAATCATGGGAAGGTAAAAGGCAGTATCAGGAAATTCAAAAGCAAAACCCTCACCTTTTTCAGCAATGGTCTTATTTAGATTCTCTTCTGCTTGCTTGACTAAATTGTGGGAACCCTTGATGACAGCTGTGGCAATTATCTTGGACATCTCACCCTCCTTAACCGGAAAACTAAAAGATCGGCAGCGCTATTATTATATTTTTTAGTTTATAAAACTAATAAAGATAAGTCAATAATCTTTAGCCTGTCCATGACCTTAAAAATGCAGGTATCCCGTTTGCTTCTCTCGGTCCGACGGTAATCTTCCAGCCTTCGAGTTTATCCTCTATGGCACCGCTGAGAATTGCTACATAACCCGGAATAACAAGCTCCCTATGACTTATCGTATTTTCTATTTCACTCTCTTTTATAAACTGTGCAATTTTTGCTGCTGTGAATTTTCCTGCTGCCCATGCGGTGAGCACTGAAAGGCCTTCACAATCCATGACAGCGAGATAACTCGGAACTTTGCTATTTTCTACCTCTCCCGATACGATAAAGTAGGTAAGAGAAAAGTTTGTTGTGATAAGCAATGGTGAGGCTGAAGAGGGTTCTCCGATTTTATAAATCTTTTGTTCCACCTGCATCGGAACTTGAGGGTCTGTATAAATATTTTGTCTCAATGTAAAGAGGGCAAGGTTTTTCCACTTCTCAATACTGCTGAGGACAATTATGGATGAGTATTTCGCAACACCTATTGTTCCTATGAGTGCTTCTATGAGACTATCTTCACGCAATGCAAAAGTTATGATCGGGTAACCAAGAGGTTTGAAATTCTTTTTAATGGCAGCTCTCCTGATGAGGGTGTTGTCTTTCAGAATATCCTTTCCTTTCCGAGCGCCTGAGTTAATTACCATATCCTGGACACCAAGGGATTTGATTTTCTCTGTGAGGGAGGACAGTTCATCAAGTCCTCCTGAGGCTGACGCTGTAACCCCGAGAGTTGCTTTATAATTTTTTGCAATGTTTGCCATAGCCTCTATGTTCTCTGAGTTTGCACCGTAGATAATTGGTTTTTTATCTGCGAAGAGTTTCACTGCTGCCTCAGCAGCACCGGTATTCTCCGTGCAGATGATGACCGGGACATCAGGAGCCTTTTTTGCAACAATCTTTGCAGCAGTTTCAAATTTTCCTATATCATTGGAATCATTTCTGAGAGCGATGGCATCGATCCTGAGTTTCTGTCCAACCCTTTCTATCTCTGAATGGAGAACTTCATCAATCCTGTTATTTATGTCATCCTCTGAAAGAGTATCTCTTATATCGATTGCAAAGGCAGAGGGGTTAACAAACCGTTTGTCATGTCTGAAAAGTACTGTCTCCTCTCCCATCTTTACTGCTTTATCACCAGTGCCAAAGGTGATTGGCCTTACCGGAGGAGCAGATGCCTCACCGAGTTTCTGCTTGGCCTCTTCTGAGACATCTGGACATGACTCTAAAGAGGCCTGTCTCTGAGCAAGTTTCATTGCAAAAGCAAGACATGTAGGATGACCGCATTTCTTACAGTTTGTTTTTGGTAGAAGTTTAAATATCTCAACACCTGTCAAAGCCATCTCTTTTTCTCCAAATCTCTAAAATTATGAATGATACGGAGTATGGGAGAAACGGTGAAGGGGAGATTTTTCTCCGGTCGCCGTGTCTCCGTTTCCCCGTGTCATAGCTTTAAGACAATTCCTCAATTACCTTGTCCACTGCCTCGATGGCCTTAGGATGCCGCATAATAAGGAGTTCAGCACCGGCTAAGAGGAGGGCTGTTGATGTGACAGCCTCCCACGTTATTCCCCTTTCTTCGAGAGAGCCCCATTGAGGCAGATCTGCTTCAGATGCTGCTGTCTCTTTAACCTTCCAGACATACATTCCTATGTCACCTAACATTGGTGGCTGCATTGTGGTATCGTTCTGAGTAAGAGCAGCAAGCCTTATCCTCTCCATTACTGAATACGTGTATTCAAGACCGTATCCAAGGGCAGCACACATTGGGTCTGTGATTATCCTCTCTCTTTCGAGACCCATCTGAATAATCAATATATTGAGCTGTTTGGATAGATTGATATCAAGCTCTGACATTGCAATTAATTTGTGATTATTTGCCATTGCAGCAGCGACGATAGTCTTATAATTAGATTCCTGTGCCTTGCCTATAATGCAGTTTTTGTCCTTAGCAGCCTCTGCTGCAGCAACAAGAACAGAGGCATCTTTTTCAGTATGGTTACTGCCAAGAATAATAAGGGGGATGTTAATTGCAGAGAGGACTTCTTTGACAGTCTTTGCCGCATCCTCGGGCGAGCGGTTCTCTCTGTCAGGGTGTGTTCCTATAAGCCTGAGCGCTATGGCTTTTGCCTTAAGTACATTCTGGCAGAACTCTGCCCATGTAGCTGGATTATCAGAGGCATTTGCATATGGTTTTTGAACGGTTTCAGGCCAGTCTGTTGGAGGAACATCCTGTACCTCGTAAGCAATAATTGGTTTGTTTGGTACCAGACCCTCAAAGGCATGAAAAGGAAGGACGTTTTCTCCTCCGAAGGTAAGGGTTGTATCACCTACTCCGATCGTTGGCGAACAGACCTTGCCTGTGTATTTTTCTACGGGTGGTGTAAAAGCCATGTCTCCTCCTCAAAATTAGCAGGATTCAAGGGGTCAAAGAGTCAAGGGTTCGAGAGTTTAAAAACTCTTATTTCACTTGAATCCTCGAATCCTTTGAATCCTCGAACCCAAAAGTCACATTTCCAGATACGAATGTGCATAGAGCGTCTTACCCAGTATCACATTTATGGTCTTTACTGTCGGCGTAATCTCATGCGGGTCTGCAATGGCTGCAGTAAGTCCTTCATACATCAAGAGTGCAAGAAAATAACTATTTAGTATTGGTCTCAATTGTTTTGGGCACCCGTTCGACACATTACTAAGACCGACAACAGTCTTCATCGGAGGATCGTTTAATTCCTGAAACATCTTTATTGCTTTAATAACATGAAATGCATGGTCCTGGGAGGTTGCTATCTGGAGCACGAGGGGATCCAGATAGAGATCTTCAAGGGGGACGCCATATTCCATAGCCCTACCCATGATCTCTGCTGCAATTGCAGCCCTCTCTTCAGCATCTGCAGGCAGCCCTCCTTTGCCAACGGTTAGGCCGATTATCTTAGCGTTGTATTTGGCTGCGAGTTCGAGCATCGGAAACCTTTCAGGGTCGTTTGAGGTGGAGTTTATGAGAGGCTTCCCCCATTTGTTGTTATGAATCTTAAGACCAGCCTCTATTGCTTTATAATTTGTTGTATCAAGGCATAACGGAAGAGGAACAGCCTCCTGAATGGTGGTTACCATCCACTCCATCAGTGACTCTCCACCGTCTTCTGCCGGGCCTATATTCGCATCTATCATGCCTGCACCAGCCTTCCACTGAACAGTGGCTATTTCCTGTATAGGCCCTTTGTCTTTTTTCATCATAGCTTCCCGAACTTTTTTGGCTATTATGCTCAGCTTTTCACCAATGATTAACATAGCTAAAGACTCCTTTTATCCCCTTTGGAAAGATTACTGTTCTTAATATAGGAATTAGAAAATAACATAACTCTATGTCCAAGGTAAAGATTTTTTTTGAAGGTTGAGAAAAAAATTCTGACTCCTACAGCCACGAGAGTTATTCGCTGTTGCAACCTGCACAGGAACTGTTGCAAACTGCACAAAAAAAGAAACTACATCACCCCAGGAAAAATCAATTCACAACCCTAACTTTTTTAAAGATATCATGGTATAATTTTACAAATGTTTCCAATTCACAGGCCACGCAGGTTAAGAAAAAATGAGACGATCAGGAAAATGGTACGAGAGACATCTCTGTCACCTGATGATTTTATATATCCCCTTTTTGTTACTTTCGGTAAGGGAGTAAGGAAAGAGATTTCGTCGATGCCTGGATGTTTTCAGGAATCAGTTGACAAGATAGTCAGGCACGCTAAAGAAGTCTATTCCCTCAATGTACCCTCCATAATGCTCTTCGGTATACCAAAACATAAAGACAAAATCGGCTCCAGTGCGTATGATGAGCACGGAGTTATCCAGGAAGCGATAAGGGCTATAAAAGATGCAGTTCCTGAATTATGTGTCATCACAGATGTCTGTATGTGTGAATACACAAGCCATGGTCACTGTGGGGTCATAAAAAACGGAGAGGTTCTGAATGATCCGACACTCGAACTGTTATCAAAAGAGGCTGTTTCCCATGCAAAGGCAGGTGCTGACATGGTCGCGCCCTCAGACATGATGGATGGGAGAGTCAGTGCAATCAGAGAAGCCCTCGATGGAGAAGGATATGAGACAATACCCATTATGTCCTATGCTGCAAAATATGCATCTGC
>DASPRG010000091.1:0-6546 GCA_035624555.1 Thermodesulfovibrionales bacterium | reverse complement strand
TTATGCCACAGAGTCGTGAGCATTTATATATCTGTGATCTTCTGAAAATCAAATCAGGTCTCATTGCAATCACAAAAGCAGACCTTGTGGAGAATGATTGGCTTGAGCTTATGAAGGACGAAGTAAAAAACTTTGTGAAGGGTACTTTCCTTGAAGAGACACCGATAGTCCCTGTTTCATCAAAGACTATGTTTAATATTGACCTCCTCAAAGAAGAGATAAGGAACGTAGCATTAAGGGTTGAACCGAAGCCAACAAAAGGCCTCTTCAGGCTTCCCATAGACAGGGTTTTTACGTTAAAGGGATTTGGAACTGTTATTACTGGGACGGCTTTATCAGGAAGCATCTCTGTTGATGACACTGTGGAAATACTGCCGAGCAATATCAAGAGCAAGGTTCGCGGACTCCACAGCCACGGCAAACCCATACAGACTGCCTATGCAGGGCAGAGGGTAGCAATAAATCTCCAGGGAGTAGAAAAAGAAGAATTGAAAAGAGGAGATTCTGTTGTGCTGCCCGAAAGATTTATTCCTACGAAGACGATTGATGCAAAAATAGAACTCCTCCGGGATGTACCAGCCCTTAAGAGCAAGAGCCTTGTACATTTCCATCTTGCTACCTCAGAAACCATTGCAAGAGTTGTTCTCTATGGCAGGGATGAACTCAAACCAGAAGAAAGCTGCTACTGCCAGTTCAGGCTTCAGAACCCTGTTGTATCCATGTCTGGAGACAGATATATCATAAGGAGATTTTCTCCTGTTGATACGATTGGTGGAGGAGAAGTCTTTGATCCATCTCCACCGAGAAGGAGACAGAAAGACATTGCTGAAACCCTGATGACCTTTGAGAGGAGCAGCCTCAGTGACAAGATTTCTTTAAAGGTTTTACAGTCAGGGCTTCAGGGTATTTCAACAATGAATATCGAGGGATGGATAAAGGCTGAGATACCTGCCATAAGAGAATCGATAGAGATGCTCAGAGGCAAAGGAATGCTCTTTGCTATAGAAGATGTACTTATCCATAAGACCTTTTTTGATTCATTTAAAGAAAAGATTCTTCAGACCTTGAAGGATTTTCATGCGAAAAACCCCTTGAAACCTGGCATGCCAAAGGAAGAAATCAGAGTTAAACTCAATATAGAACCCAGGCTCTTCAGTGGACTGATTTTATCTCTCAAAGATGTTGTTCTGGAGAAGGAGATAATCCGTCTCAGAACCTTCAGTACTGTTCTCTCCCAGGCAGAGGAGACACTGAAGGCGAAGATACTGGAGCTTCTCGTGAAAGGTGTATTTCAACCTCCGAGCAAGGAAGAATTGTCTCAATCTCTCAAGTTAGACCAGAAACATCTTTCCGATATCTTGAAACTCATGGTTAAAGAGGGAAGCATTGTGAGGATCAGTGATTCAATGTATTTGGCTTCTTCTGTTTACCATACAATGATTGAGTCCCTCAAGAATTTTTTCAGTACAAAACCTGAAATGACTGTAGCAGAATTCAGAGATATCCTCGACACAACCAGAAAGTATGCCCTCCCGATTCTGGAATACCTTGATGCAAACAAGATTACCCTCAGAGTGGGAGATATAAGGAAGCTCCTGCTTAAAGGGTAATGGTAAAAGCATAATACTTTGACAACCATATTTTCTGTCTGTTATCATTTAATCAAATATGTAATCATAGGAGGCAAAATGGTACGCACTCAAATTCAGTTAACAGAAGAGCAGGCAAAGGCATTAAAGAAAATGGCCTTATCACGACATCTTTCTATCGCAGAGCTTATAAGGCAGGCAGTGGATAGCTTCATCAAAACAGGTGCTGTCATAGATATTGAAGAAAGGAGAAGAAGGGCGCTTGATGTAGTAGGACGATTCAGTTCGGGTAAACATGACATTTCTAAAGAACATGATAAATATCTCGTTGAGGCTTTCAGCAAATGAGAATCTTTGTAGACACTTCAGGCTTTTTTGCCTTACTTGACAGAGATGATGCTGATCATAAAAAGGCAAGAAAGATTTGGAGCGATGTGCTTAATCCTGAAAACACCCTTATTACCAGCAACTATGTGATTGTTGAGAGTTTTGTTCTTATACAGCACCGCCTCGGATTAGAAGCGTTAAGAGGATTTCATGAAGACATGTTGCCCTTAATAAATATTGAATGGATTGATGCCGAGATACATAAATCCGGTGTAAGTGCTCTTCTTGCTGCTTCAAGACGCAAGCTTAGCCTTGTTGATTGCGTTAGTTTTGAAACCATTCGCACTTTAGGGATTAAGACAGTTTTCGCTTTTGACCCTCATTTTGCAGAACAGGGTTTTAAGTGTATACCGTGAAACGAAATCATGGAGCTTCTACTGGACCATAGTATCGCTTTGTTCCTTCAGCCAATTCCCTGAGGCGTTTTTCAACCAGATAGTTCACGGTGTCTTCCGGATAGGTACCATCTGCCTTTTTCTCACCAGCCGGTGTGCCTGTTAAAATTTCAATTCCTTCATCAATGGTCTTTACAGCATAAATATGAAATTGGCCATCCTGCACTGCCCTTACAACATCTTCTCTCAATACCAGATTCCTGATATTCTGATAAGGAATCATAACTCCCTGATTACCTGTTATTCCCTTTGCCTTGCATACATCAAAGAATCCCTCGATCTTCTGATTAACACCACCTATAGGCTGAATCTCTCCCTTCTGGTTTACTGATCCTGTTACAGCGATATCCTGTCTAATTGACATATCCGCAAGACTGGACAGGATGGCATAAAGTTCTGTAGAGGATGCACTATCTCCTTCAATGCCTGTATATGATTGTTCAAAACAGAGACTTGCAGAAAGAGACAATGGTTTATCCTGGGCATATTTCCATCCAAGATAACCTGATAGAATGAGCACACCTTTGTCATGAATGCGACCACTCAACTGGGATTCCCTCTCTATGTTTATTACTCCACGCCTTCCCAGGAAGGTCTTTGCCGTGATGCGGGAAGGCCGTCCGAAGCTGAAAGTACCGAGGTCATACACAGAGAGACCATTGACCTGTCCGACAACTACTCCTTCCACATCAACCATAAGAGTTCCTTCTACAATAAGCTGACGGATACGCTCAGCTATCAAGTCAAGACGGTGGATTTTTTCCCGCACTGCCTTATCTACATGTTCTCCCCTTATCATCTGGCTCTGGGATTCTTTTGCCCAGTAATCAGCTTCGATGAGCAAATCTTTTAACTGGCCAAATCTGGTAGAGAGCTTCTCCTGATCACTCACTGCTCTGGCAGCAAATTCTATGACCTTCGCAACTCCTGAACGGTCAAAGGGCAAAAGCTTTTCCTCATCGCAGCATGCACGGATGAAACAGGCATAGGCATTCACGTTTCCTTCTGTAAGCTCAACCTGGTAGTCAAAATCAGCCTTCACCTTAAACATCTCCCAGAAATCTTCATCATAGGCAGAGAGGAGCTGATAGAGGTAGTCATCACCCATGACAACTATTTTTAGCTCTACCGGCATAGGTTGTGGCCTCATACCCTGGGGCGTTAAAAAACTGAATTGTTCCAGTGGGTCTTCCACCCGAACTTCTTTTGTTCTGATAACCCTCTTGAGTCCTTCCCAGACTCCTGGGTTAAGCACGACATCGCGGATGTTAAGAATTAGGTAACCTCCACTGGCTAATTGGATAGCTCCTGGTTTTATCATCGTATGGTCGCTTACATAGGTTCCCATGAATGCCCTTCTCTCAACCTTGCCGAACATATTGAACCAGTTCGGATTCGGTTCAATAATAATGGGAGGACTGTCCAAGGAACTGTTGTCCACAAAAACATTTACCTTATACGCAATAAAAGAGTCTACAGTAACACCGGGAGGGAAGCCAGGAAGCTGGGAAGGCATGGGAGGCTGGGTGAACATATCCAATTTAGTAAGAGTATATTCCTTTGCATCTTTAAGAAAACTGACAACCTCCGGATATTCACTGTAACCCTTGAGGAGCTCTTCAAAAGGTCGGGAGATGGCAAATTCCCCAGTCTTAAGGTCGATCTCCTTCATTTTTTCTGCAACCTCATTTTCCATCTCACGAAGGCGTGTATATGTCTCATCAACCTTTCTCATCATTTCAAGACGCCTGGAATCGATTTCTTCCTTTTCTTTCTCTGGAAGTGCAAGGAATTCTTCTCTCGGCATAGGCTTCCCATCTACCAACAATGGTACGACGGCAGCGCCCATGGGAGAAAGTTGTACCATAAGACTTTTCCCCCTGGCTTCATATTCCAGGGTATCCATAATTTCCTGATATTTTCTCTGGTGTTCTTCCATGACCTCCTGCTTTCGTTTGGAATATTCCTCGCTGCTAAAAGCCTTTGATATCTCTTCTTTCAGGGTTTTGAGCAGACCATCCATATGATCTCTGAAAGCCTTGCCGAGACCCTGTGGCAATTTCAAGATTCCTGGACGATCAGGATCAGAAAAGTTATACACATAGCACCAATCATACAGTTGATACTTAACTCCTTTAGACTTTTTCTCTGCGATGAATCTTTCCAGGCAGGCTTTAATGGTAGCAGCCTTACCGGTTCCGGTAAGTCCGGTCAGAAAGAGGTTATACCCGGGTCTTCCTACAGCCAGTCCAAAATTAATGGAATCAAGCGCCCTATCCTGTCCAATAAATTCCTTGAGAGGCTCTATATCTGCAGTACATTCAAATTTAAACAACTCTTCAGGACATATCCAGCGAAGTCTTTCTGTGGGAATAGCATATTTCTTAAGGTCTATTTTTCCCATAACCCCTCCCTTCAACGTAAGTCTATTGAAAACACCTGAATGCTGTCAAGGTCGCTTCTTTTAACAGAAAACAGCAAAACTCCACCAAACCTCATCTTCCCAAGGGAAGGATGGGGAGGGGGTTCTCTTGAGATTAAAATGGAGATATAATGTATATTAAGAAAATTTTAGTATTGAAGAAGCGGATTAATGCGAGTTTTAGTTTCATCTATCAATATATTTATTTTATTCTCTATATTTCCAACTATTGCACTATCAGACGTCATTGTCCACGACATGGTTGTCCCAACAAACAAAAAAGTCCTACTCAAAGCTGAAGTAAAAGGAAAACTCTTCAGCAAAGGTGGTGAGGTAGTTGAGTTCTTTGTTAATGAAAAATCTATCGGGAAAAGTCTTTCAGGTGGAGATGGCTTTGCCTTCAAGCAGTTTACTCCGCTAAAAACCGGGATGTATTCAATAAAAGCAAGAGCAGGCAAAGAAGAAGGAAAGGGGTTACTTTCCTCTCTTAAGAAAGGAGCAAAGATCGTCTTTATTGATGTAGAAGGCAGCCTTTTAGAGAGATTTTCACAAGAGCCAAAAAAGGGAAGCCAGGAGGTAATAAAAGGGATTAACAAAAAATATCCTGTAGTCTTTCTACAGACAGGAGCCCTTTCATCAAAAGCTATAAAGAAATTGTTGAAGAGAAACAAATTCGTAATTTCACCTGTAATCTTCTGGGACCAAGGTGTGGTTTTCAATGAGATTATTGAACAGGGCTTTAAAATCAAGGCAGTAATCGGGGGACCTTATGTAATCGAATCCGCAAAAGATTTTAAACCGCTGGCCTTTAGCTTCGTTGATGTAGAAGGTTCAGTGGAAGTAAAGGATTGGAAAGAGATTGGGAAAAAACTGAGATAGAGATGAAAATTCATAATCTCCTCTATCCCTTTAGCCCTGACTACTCATAAATCTTTGTGTTTGCATAGCTGATAAAGAGAATTACACCCCTCTTTTATAAAGAGGGGTAAGGGGAGATTACTAAAAATAATTCTACCATTGTTGATTCCCAGTGATTGACATAAATGCTTGTAAAAATAAATAATTGAATATGCCCCAAAGATATAATTCCTTTGGTTCTTATATTAAGAAAAAGTTTGGTACCACTGTATATAAGGTGAACGTGGATGCAGGTTTCACATGCCCGAACAGAGATGGAACAATCGGTACCACAGGATGCATTTACTGTAACAATGACAGTTTCAGGCCAAGCTCATGTAAACCAACCCTGTCCCTCAGTGAACAGATAAGAAACGGAATCACTCATATCAGGAAAAGATATAATGCCGAGAAGTTCCTTGCGTATTTTCAGCCCTATACAAATACCTATGCTCCTGTTGATGAGTTAAGGCGCCTCTATGAAGAGGCTCTTTCAGAACCTTCGGTCATAGGACTTGCAATCGGCACACGTCCTGATACCGTAGATAAGGAAAAGATTATGTTTCTGGAGAAACTCGCAAAGAAGTATTTCATTCTCATTGAGTATGGGATGCAGTCAATCTATGATAGAACACTCGAGTTCATCAATAGGGGTCATGATTACAATACCTTTCTGAAAACCCTTGATATGACAAAGGATAGAGGAATCTTTATTGGAGCTCATGTAATAATCGGCTTCCCTACAGAGTCAAAAGAGGAGATGCTTTTGATGGCTGACGAGGTCTCACATCTACCCATTGATTTTCTCAAGATTCATCAGCTTCAGGTAATAAAAGACACGCCTCTTGAAATGATA
>DASPRG010000083.1:0-11289 GCA_035624555.1 Thermodesulfovibrionales bacterium | reverse complement strand
TAAAGACCACCGTCAGCAAAAGAATCGGGGGTGACATTGAGAATCCCCATTATGTAGGTTTTTTTAGAGAAGTCGAAAGAAAAGTTTCGCCAAACAAGTTTCATGTTTTCTTCTTTCTTTTCATAGAAATATATTATATGTGCATCTTACAGATTATAACAAAGAACAAAGCAAAACAAAGAAAGAAAACAAAAGGGACAACCCCCATATTTTGATTGACAAAGGTATATAAGTTTCCTAATATTCAACATGCCAAGGATAGCGAGAATTGTAGTTCCTAAATATCCGCATCATATCACCCAAAGAGGTACGAATAAGTCGGAAATCTTCATAGATACAGATGATCGCTCACGCTTTCTCAAATTACTCGGCGAGGGTTTAGTAAAAACTCAGTCGGAGTTATGGGCCTATTGTCTAATGAATAATCACTTTCATTTACTGATTAGTCCAGACAGTGCAGATGGATTAGGGAAGTGTCTTCACGGAGTTACCTTTCGATACGCTCAGTATTTCAACAACAAATATAGACGTAGAGGCAGGCTCTGGGAGAATCGTTATTTTTCGTGCCCTGTAGATAAAAATGAATATTTGTGGGCTGTAGTAAAGTATATAGAGATGAACCCAGTGAGGGCAAAGATCGTAAAGAAAGCTGAAGAATGGAGATGGTCGAGTGCCCAAAAACATATCAAAGGAAGGGATAACAAAGATACTAAACTTCATAAATGGTTAGATGATGAAGAGAGAAAAGAATATGCGAGGATGATAGTTGAGGAAGCACTGCAAGAGAAGATAAGGAAAGCTACATCTACAGGCAGACCTTTATGTAAGGGAAATGCCTTGGACAAATTAGAAAAAATACTGAATCGAACCTTGAAACCTAAGAAAGGAGGAAGACCTAACAGAAAGATTGTTAAACAATAATATGGGGGTTGTCCCTTTTCTCTGAGAGGAGGTAAGTATGAAAAAGTATGGCGCAGAGTTCTTTGGAACCTTCTGGCTGGTTCTTGGTGGGTGCGGTAGTGCGGTGTTGGCTGCTGCGTTTCCCAACGTAGGCATCGGCTTATTGGGGGTGGCCCTGGCTTTCGGCCTTACTGTCCTAACCATGGCATATGCTATCGGACATATATCCGGCTGCCACCTAAATCCGGCAGTTTCTGTAGGTCTCTGGGCCGGTGGTCGTTTCCCGGCAAGTCAATTGCTGCCTTACATCGTCGCTCAAGTCTTAGGCGCTATTGTTGCCGGGGGAGTGCTTTATCTCATTGCCAGTGGCAAGGCGGGTTTCAATGTGTCAGCGGGTTTCGCTTCTAATGGCTACGGACCTCACTCACCCGGTGGCTACTCCTTAGTAGCGGCCTTGGTCACCGAGGTTGTTATGACCATGATGTTTCTCCTTGTCATTCTTGGTGCCACTGACAAACGGGCGCCACAGGGTTTTGCGCCGATCGCAATTGGCTTATGCCTGACTCTCATCCATTTAATTAGCATCCCGGTTACAAACACCTCAGTGAATCCTGCACGCAGTACGGGTGTTGCCATCTTTGTCGGCGATTGGGCTGTCACACAACTATGGTTGTTTTGGGTTGCACCATTTATCGGCGCTTTGCTTGGTGCAGCAATTTATCGGTTTATTGGGGGCTTAGAAGATTGAAATAATAAATTAGACTAAGCTCTTTGCAGCTAACCCGCATTCACTGCAAAACTTTGCTTCTAATGAAAGCTGAGCACCACACTGAGGGCATTCATTGGTTACATTGTCAGGTACAGCCTTTTCTTCTGTTCTTTTCGTTTTCTCCTCTGCTTTCTCAATCTTCTCCACTTCCCTGCCGCATCGGTAGCAGAACCTGACACCCTCATAGAGCTCAGCACCACAGTCACAGGGGGCAATGACTTTGAGCTTGAAAATAGATTCTTTTACCTTCTCAAAAATCTGCAGGAGTTTGTCTTCTCTCTCTTTTATCTGGTTATCTATTTCTCCAATTGCTTCGCACTTCTTTTTTATATTTTCCTCATCAAAGAGACCCTGTGATGAATTTTCATAGACAATATTTCCGAGTTCTTCTAAGGCATCCTTCTTTTGTTTTTGAAGGGTTTCTATTTGATCATTAATTTTTTGGGTCTCAAATACTTCAGTGCTGAATTCTTTAAATTCTTCCATCCTGTGCCTCCCAAAACCTTACCTTTGGTATCATAATGGATACATATTACCGTCTATCTTTATTTTTTTCTGTGATTTCAATCAGGGAATCGGTGTAATTCGGGCAGGTTTAAACCTGAACTGTCCTTTTTGACGTCACTTCCTGGATGAGTGCATCTATCTCGGCCCCATCCATAGTCTCCTTTTCGAGAAGACTTTTTGCTAATTTATCAAGAAGATCAAGGTTTTCTGTAACGAGGTTTTTAGATGTATCATATGCCTCGATTACTATTCTCTTAACCTCTTCGTCTATATCAATTGCAGTCTTTTCGCTATAGTCTTTATGCCGTGCTATCTCTTTTCCGAGGAAGATATGTTCATCTTTTTTCCCGAAGGTGAGGGGGCCAAGCTTTTCAGACATTCCCCACTCTGTAACCATTTTTCTTGCAAGATCTGTTGCCCTTTCAAGGTCATTGCCAGCCCCTGTTGTCAAGTGTTTCAAGGCGATCTCCTCTGCAGCCCTGCCACCGAGCAAGACCGAGAGGGCCTTCATAAGATACTCCTTAGAGTAGGTATATCTGTCATCTATGGGCAACTGCTGTGTTACACCAAGTGCCATTCCCCTTGGAATGATGCTCACCTTATGTATTGGATCAGTTCCTGGAGTTAGCTTGGCAACAAGTGTGTGACCTGCTTCATGGTAAGCGGTATTATTCTTTTCTGTCTCGCTTATGATCATGCTCTTTCTCTCCACGCCCATCAGTACTTTATCCTTTGCTGCCTCAAAATCAGACATCTCGACCTTGCTTTTTGTTTTCCTTGCTGCAAGCAAGGCAGCCTCATTGACGAGATTTGCGAGGTCAGCACCTGAAAAACCGGGTGTTCCACGGGCTATATGCTCAAGATTAACGCTCTCGTCAATGGGTATGTTCCTCGTGTGTACTTTGAGAATTTCAAGCCTTCCCTTAACATCGGGCTGTGGAACGACTACTTGTCTGTCAAACCTGCCAGGTCTGAGAAGAGCCGGGTCGAGGACATCAGGCCTATTTGTGGCTGCGAGAATAATGATACCCTGATTTGTTTCAAAGCCATCCATCTCTACGAGGAGCTGATTAAGAGTCTGCTCACGCTCGTCATGCCCACCACCAAGACCTGCCCCCCTGTGACGGCCAACAGCATCTAACTCATCAATAAAAATAATGCATGGTGCATTCTTCTTTGCCTGGTCAAAGAGATCCCTTACCCTTGATGCTCCTACTCCTACAAACAACTCCACAAAGTCAGAACCTGATATCGAAAAGAAAGGTACCCCAGCCTCCCCTGCAATAGCCCTTGCAAGAAGGGTTTTACCTGTACCTGGTGCCCCAACCAAGAGTACACCCTTGGGAATCTTACCTCCAAGCTTCTGGAATTTCTGGGGAGCCTTGAGAAAGTCTATTATCTCCTGAACTTCTGCCTTGGCCTCTTCTATCCCTGCAACGTCAGAAAATGTTACCTTCACTGACTTTTCAGAGGCCAATCTTGCTTTTGCCTTACCGAAGGATAGGGCCTTGTTACCGCCTGTTTGCATCTGTCGCATGAAAAATATCCATATGGCAGCAAGTAAGATTATGGGGCCCCAGGAGAAAAGGAGGTTCCAATACCAAGGATTCTGTTCTGTAGGTTTTACCGTAATTTTTACGTTCTGAGACCTTAAAACCTTCACGAGGTCTGGGTATGCCGGAGCATAGGTCTTAAACTTCGTTCCACCTTTTAGTTGTCCTGTTATATTGCTATCTTTTATGACAACCTCTTCAACTTCGCCTGCCTCGAGTCTGGTCATAAAATCAGAGAATATGATCTCTTCTCCAGTCTTCTTAGGTACACTAAAAAGATTAAAGAGAAGTATAATAACTACCCCGATAAGCAGCCAGACAAAAAGACTTCTATAAATATTCAATTCTTTAACCTCTGAAAATTATTTTACCATATCAATGTTTTTTCAATAACTGTTTCCCATTACCCTCCATTAATTTCTTCTGTATCCCTATCAAACTATGTATACCCTCTTCTGCAAGTGTTAAAAGGCTATCTAATGTGGTTCTTGGAAAGGTCATTCCTTCTGCAGTCCCTTGTATTTCGACAAATCTGCCGCCTCCTGTCATCACAATATTCATATCTACTTCAGCAATAGAATCCTCCGAATAACAAAGGTCGAGTCTGGGCTCTCCATTTACGACCCCTACACTTATAGCAGCAAGATAATCCTTAATAGGAGTTTTTTCTATAAGCCCATTTCTAAGTGCATATCTCAATGCATCAGAAAGACATATAAAGGAACCTGTTATTGCTGCTGTTCTTGTCCCCCCGTCTGCCTGTATTACATCGCAATCTATCCATATCGTCCTTTCGCCAAGGGATGATAAGTCAACAACAGACCTGAGTGCCCTGCCGATAAGCCTTTGTATCTCGTGGGTTCTTCCACTAACCCTTCCTGTGCTGGATTCCCTTACAATCCTCGTTTGGGTCGCTCTCGGAAGCATGGAATACTCGGCTGTTATCCATCCTCTTTTCTGGTCCTTCATAAAAGGTGGAACCTTGTCCTCAATTGTAGCTGTACATATAAGCCTTGTATTTCCCATTTCAATCAACACTGAGCCTTCAGCAACCCCTATGAAATTCCTCCGAATCTTGACTTCACGTATCTCATTGTTTTTTCTTCCATCAGGTCTCATTTAACCTCCAGTTTTTAGCTGATTGTTATTTTCTCTATATACTTTATCTTATTTCCGAGGAATCTTTCGCCAACTTTCGTGAACCTGTCAGGCGAATCAGTTACATAAAACTCTCTCAGGGGTTTCTCCTTCTGTTGTCGCTTCAACCCAGAAATCTCAAGAATTGCTTTTACCTCCTTTGCTACCTCAACTGCAGAGTCTATGAGTATTACACCTTCACCCATTACCTTTGATATAACTTGTTTCAGTAAAGGATAATGAGTGCATCCAAGAACAAGAGTGTCTATGCCTTTATTCTTTATATCCATGAGATATCTTTCGGCAATCATGATAGCGATATCTCCTTCTACCCATCCTTCCTCAACAAGGGGCACAAATAAAGGGCAAGAGAGACCAGATACCTCTATATTTCTGCCGGCGGCTTTAATCAGCCTTGAATAAGAATTGCTCCTTATCGTTGCCTCTGTTCCTATAATCCCTATTTTTTTGTTCCTTGTTGTCTTGACAGCAGCCTTTACCCCAGGCTCAATGACTCCAATGACAGGAATGGGGACAGCGCTTTTAATTTTATCGAGCCCTATGGAAGAAGCGGTATTGCAGGCCACTACAAGGAGTTTAATATCTTTTGAAAACAGGAACCTTGTGTTTTCGAAGGAATATCTGATAACTGTTTCCGGTGACCTTATACCGTAGGGGACTCTTGCAGTATCACCAAGATAAATAGTGCCTTCATCAGGCATTGCTTTTACTATTTCCTTTAAAACGGTGAGACCACCTATTCCGGAGTCGAAGACACCAATTGGTCTATTCTTTTTGCTCATCATTCTTTGTGTCACTCTGCAATTTATTTGTTTCATATGAAACCATGTCTTTTAAGGGATAGGAGAGGTAAAGATGGCCCCCGAGTGTCTCTATCTCCTTACCTTCTATGAGAACCTTTACATCTTCGATTTCAGCTAAATTTGAGCTCAGGCTCTCATACAGACCTTTGAGAAGGAGAAATTCCATAAGGGCATCGCCATGGAAGTTCCTCCTTAACTCATCTGATAAATCAACATAGAGTATCCTGTTTTCATCTCGATAAATACCGAGGAGTTGCACGTCCTTTGGCATATCTGATACCTTCATACCTGCAGGTCCCTTGAAGAATTCTTCTACTATGGCTTCTGCAATTGCTATCTGAGTACTCCTCTTCAGAAGCCTTCTTTCTTCGATCTGGAGACTATTACCAACAGGATAGTAAATCTTTAAGGTAAAAAGGTCCCCTACCTGAGCTAAGGGCACAGTTCTCTCTTCAGGGACTTGCTTATGAGAGACCTTCGAAAAATAAAGATACCCCCCGGCCAAACCGCCGATGAAAAGTATTCCCAGTAGTATTATGATCGAAAACTTTTTCACCTTCGTACTACACTCCGTCCAATATACGCATAGAGCTTAGAGCATGGTGCAGAGAGTTTTTTTGGTCTCAGCTCTTTTTTCTTTGCCATAAGCTCCTTGCTACAATTACTGTCCATATGTAGCAAGCCCATTTATAATGGAATTGACCAGTCTTGTTCTCATCTGCTGGTCATAAACGGTAGATCTTGGTGAAGGGAATTCTATCATAACAGAAGGAGCACTGATAGAATTAAGAATTGGTAAAGACATTTCCCTATAAATAACGCTCTTCTTAAATTCATCTTTAAGTGCTTTCCCGATGTTCTCAGAAAGGGCTTTGCTTTTCCCGATATATTTTTTCTGTTTTGATGAAAGACTGTAAAGGTCAACGATCTCGTCAGAGCTCTCGTCTTTGAACTTAGCAACATAGATAACAAAATTCTCAGACATCGAGGAATGGAGGCTTAAAAATACATCAGGGCTCTTTTGATTGACAAACTTTATCCTTTCAATGAGCGACATGTACTGGTCTCCCTTGCGTGTAAGAAAGACCTTCTTACCTTTTTTTAAGAGAATTGTCTCTAAATCCTGGGATAGACTGAGGTTTATATCTTTCTCTTTTGTATCTCCAGAGGTAATACCAAAATCATAGCCGCCATGTCCTGCATCAATGACAAAGATTTTAGGGAGTATTTGTACTGCTTGTTTCTCACCTTTCCGTATGTCGAATACAAGCCTTGCTGGTGAAGAAAGTCTCAAGAGTTTTATGTCGCCCTTTTCTCGCAGATTTATTGTTAATACTTTATCCGCTGGTACTATCTCAAAGGGAAGATCCTTCTGTGCTATCAGGTTGAATGGTGCCGGGAATTCTATTATTATTTGAGAGGACAAGGTAGTAGCTTTTGTTTTAGCAACGAATGATTCTTCGGACTCAAAGACAATACGTATAAACCCTTCCTGTTTGCTGAACTTCAGCAGAACCTCAGTTTTTTTCTGGGCAAACAGGGGAACTGTCATAAACAGCAAGACGAAAAATAAAAAAAAACCTCTTTTCAATTGAAAATAAGCCTTCTTGTCATTATAGAAAATAGAAAACGGTTCTTCTCCAGTTACAAAAGTGATTCAAGGATTCGATGATCTAAGGGTTCAAGTCTTTACCAGTAAACCACATGAATTCCTGATTACTTGAATCTTTTCAAATTAGTTAACCCAAATAATGCAGACATTGCTCAAAAATTTATTTAACTCGATGATTTATTAGGGATATCTTTACTGGTTATATTAATAAAAACATTCCGTAAACCATCAGTTAAAGGTAAATTAAGGTATCGAAAAATAAATTTTTTCACAACATCTGCATTATGTAAATGTATTTTCCCCGGGTTAACTAATTTAGAGATAAATGTCAATAACATTTTTGGTGGAGGCGGCGGGAATTGAACCCGCGTCCGAAAGCACTACTCTCAGGCTTCTACATGTTTATCCTGCCTATTAATTCTCGGATCCCAGGCTGCCGGAAGGCTGGCGTCCTGAAATCCCATCCCCCTTAATCTTACCCCAGGGTCAGGGGAAAGTCCCTGGAGCCAGCCTGCTGTATGACGCTGTCCCCTGAAACACAGACAATTTCAGGGCAGCGTGCCGCTTGTTTAATTAAGCAGCAAGTGCCAGTTCGTTATTGGCGTTTGTGTTTGTCTCCGCCTTTTTACGTGGTGACGGAACCACGACATGCGACCCGAGCCTCATAACCCCCGTCGAGCCCTTTCGCCCCCGACTTACGTAATGGGTTTACCTGTAACGCATAACGCCTTATGCATTACGGCTTTTGATGGCTCTTGCTATTTCTCTCCTTGCCTCTCTTTCTTTTATTGTTTCCCTTTTTTCAAAGAGCCTTTTACCCTTCGCAACTCCGATTTCAACTTTTGCAAAGGAGTCCTTAAAATAAATCTTGAGCGGGATTAGCGTATATCCCTTTGTAGCGGCTTTACCACTCAGTTTGTCTATCTCTTTCCTGTGCATGAGGAGTTTTCTCATCCTCAGAGGGTCATGGTTCAAAATATTTCCGTGGCTGTAAGGGCTGATATGACAGTTCAGGAGGAAAGCCTCTCCTTCTTTAGTAAGAACGTAACTGTCTTTTAAATTAGCCTTGCCCTCTCTCAAGGACTTCACCTCTGTCCCTAATAAGGCAATGCCTGCCTCTATGGTCTCCTCAATATGATAATCATGGTATGCTTTTCTGTTCTGGCATACAATCTTCACTATATAATTTTACCATTTTCTACACCCTGCCCACAGAAAAATACTGAAAGCCCTTTCCCCTGAGCTTCTGCGGTTCATAGATATTTCTCAAATCGAAGAAATAAGGTTCCTTAAGAAGTCTTTTCAGTCTGTCAAGCTCGAGGTTTCTGAACTGGTTCCACTCAGTCACAATGACAAGTCCGTTTGCACCCTTTACAGCCTCATAAGGGTCTTTGCAGTATGTTATGTCAGGCAAAATACTATGTGCACCCTTCATAGAAACGGGGTCGTAAGCCCTTATCTTCACATTCTCTTTAAGGAGTTTTTTAATGATATTGAGGGATGGGGCATCCCGTATATCATCTGTGTTCGGCTTGAAAGAAAGCCCCAAAATCGCAATCGTCTTGCCTTTAAGAGAACCCATGGCATCACTGATCTTTTTGATCATTGATTCCCATTGCCTTTCATTTGCCCTTACCGCTGCATCCACAATGCCGAGTTCAACACTGTGCTCTTCAGCCATCTTTAAAAGGGCCTTTGTGTCTTTTGGAAGACAGGAGCCACCATAACCAGGCCCAGGGTGAAGAAATTTTGAGCCGATTCTCTGGTCAAGACCCATGCCTTTTGCAACCATATGGATATCAGCGCCTACCTTTTCACAGAGGTTCGCAATCTCATTGATAAAAGAGATCTTTATCGCGAGAAAAGAGTTAGAAGCATACTTAATAAGCTCCGCAGTCTCGATATTTGTTATTACAAAAGGTGTTTCTATAAGGTAGAGTGGTTTGTAGAGGTCCTTCATGATAGCAACAGCCTGTTGGCTATTTGCACCAATGACAACTCTGTTTGGTCTCATAAAGTCCTCTATTGCAGATCCCTCCCTGAGGAATTCAGGGTTTGATACAATATCAAAATCAACCTGCTCCTTAAGATTCTTCGAGACCATCTTTCTTATTCTGTCACCTGTTCCGACGGGGACAGTACTCTTCGTGACAATAACCTTATACCCATCCAGATTTGAGGCTATTTCTTTGGCGACTTCCTCAACATACTTTAGGTCTGCTGAACCATCCCCTCTTGGAGGGGTACCAACAGCTATGAATATTACCAGAGAAGACCTGACAGCATCTGCTATATCTGTAGCGAAAGTAAGCCTTCCCTCTTTAATATTTCTCTGTAAAAGTTCTTCAAGCCTCGGTTCATAAAAAGGCACAAGTCCTTCTTTTAAGGATTTTATCCTCTTCTTGTCTTTGTCAATACACGTGACTGATACACCAAATTCCGCAAAACAGGCCGCTGTTACAAGGCCTACATAACCCATTCCAATAACACCTATATGCATGTCAACCCCTTTTTATATTATTGTTTCCCAATGTCTTTGCATATTTTAAGAAAGTATAATAACTGTAAAGAAGTGACAGTATCAATCCATATTGCCCATCGAGGAACCCTAACCTCAAGAAAAACATTTTTGAGAACGTGAGGAAGGGGCGCAATGTGAGAGATAGCAGGCCTGGCCTGAAATTCTGTCTGCTTAACTCTCTTGCCGAGAGAGTTGAATAGTCGTCTAACTTCTTTATGAACTCAGAGAGAGTTCTTGAGGTATAATGCTCCATAGGATTCTTTAGACACTTTGTGCTGCCTTTAACTACTACCCTTTCATGTACTTCACGCTCTTCAACATATGCTTTGTCCTTCCTGAAAAGTCTGAGGGTGTAATCTGGCCACCACCCACCGTGCCTTATCCACCTGCCGAGGAAAAAATTCTTTCTCGGGATGTAGAAACCACTGTGGCTTTTTTCATCCAGGGCCTGAGAAATCTCTGATTTCAATTCTGGTGTTAACCTCTCATCAGCATCCAGAATCAAGACCCAAGGCATAGACGCCCTGTCAATACCTTTCTGTTTCTGCTTCGCATATCCCTTCCATTCTTCCTGAAATACTTTCTCCGTGTATTTTTTGCATATACTAACGGTTTGATCAGAACTATAGGAATCAATTACTATTATTTCAGAAAAATCCTTTACACTTTCAATGGCATCTTTAATATTTTTTTCTTCATCTTTTGTTACGATCACTACTGATATGGGTGTCAATGATTCCCTCCAGAGGGGCAGCTCTTTTTGTATGGTATATTAATGTATGGTTATTATTCCTGCAATAGATTTGAAAGGTGGCAAGTGCGTCAGGCTTTTCCAGGGAAGGAAAGATGCTGTTACATTATATTCGGATAATCCTGCAGCAACGGCAAAACGGTGGGAATCCTGCGGAGCGGAGTTGCTTCACATCGTGGATCTCGATGGTGCATTCACAGGAAATCTGGCAAACTTTGATGCCATTATAAAAATCAGGCAATCAGTAAAAGTTCCCCTCCAGGTGGGAGGCGGAATAAGGGATATGGAAGATGTCACAAAACTCTTTTCAGCAGGCATCGAAAGATTAATCCTCGGGACTGTAGCCATCGAAGATCCAGGATTCTTGATCCATTCCTGCAATAAATATCCTGGTAAGGTCTTAATCGGCATTGATGCGAAAGAAGGCATGGTAGCTATCAAGGGATGGGAGGAGGTTACATCTCTTACTGCAAAGGAGCTTGCAGGCCGATTAGAAATTGTAGGCGCCGCAGGTGTTATCTATACAGACATAGTGAGAGATGGCACCCTTACAGGTCCGAATATTGAAGCTATAAGGGAGATAGTTGAAAGCATTAAAATTCCTGTAATAGCTGCTGGTGGTGTCTCCAGCGTTGAGGACATTAAAAATCTCATGAGGATAAAAAACCTTTGGGGAGCGATAACAGGAAAGGCAATTTATTCTGGAACGCTGGAT
>DASPRG010000082.1:0-5213 GCA_035624555.1 Thermodesulfovibrionales bacterium | reverse complement strand
GGTGGCTTTGAGCTTATATCAAAAACCACCCTGTTAACCCCTTTTACCTCATTTATTATTCTATTTGATATTCTCCCCAGGACATCATAGGGAATCCTTGCCCAATCAGCAGTCATACCGTCCAGGCTTTTTACTGCCCTGACAGCTATCACATTCTCATATGTCCTTTCATCACCCATAACCCCTACGCTTTTCACAGGGAGAAGCACAGCAAATGCCTGCCAGAGTTCTGTGTACAACCCTGCCCTTTTTATCTCCTCCAAGACTATTGTATCTGCCTCTCTCAATATATCACATCTTTCCCCTGTCACTTCCCCAATAACCCGTATGGCAAGACCAGGCCCAGGAAAAGGATGACGGTTTATGATCTCATCGGGTAGGCCAAGTTCTTTACCGAGAAGACGAACTTCGTCTTTAAAGAGTTCCCTGAGGGGTTCAATGAGTTTTAGCCTCATTTTTTTCAGAAGTCCTCCGACATTATGGTGGCTTTTAATGGTAGCTGATGGGCCTTTAAAAGGGACACTTTCGATTACATCAGGATACAGTGTTCCCTGTGCAAGGAACTTCACCCCTCTGATTTTTTTGGCTTCTTCTTCAAATACTTTTATGAATTCATTTCCGATTCTCTTCCTCTTTACTTCAGGATCAATTATGCCTTTTAGCTTCTTCAAAAACCTTTCAGAGGCATCAATGCAGTGGATGTTAATATGAAAATGCCTTCGCAAAGTCTCCTCTACCTTTTGAGCTTCTCCTGCCCTCAGGACTCCATTATCGACAAAGATACAGGTAAGCTGTTCACCCACAGACCTGTGTATTAGTGCGGCAGTAACAGCAGAATCTACTCCTCCGCTTATACCGCACACAACCCTTCTTTCCCCAACTTTCTCCCGTATATCTTTTGTAGCTGTTCCTATGAAAGACTTCATAGTCCATGTGGGCCTGCATTTACATATCTTGAAGAGAAAGTTTTTTAAAATATCAAATCCACATTGGGTATGTATGACTTCAGGATGAAACTGTAAGGCATACATACCCTCCCTTCTGTCTGCCATTGCTGCAACAGGTGAATTAGCTGTATGGGCTATTGGTTTAAAGTTGGAAGGATGTTGCACAATTCTGTCTCCATGGCTCATCCAGACAATGGTTTTTTCCGGTATCCCATCTAAAATGCCTGTCTTATCGTCGACAATGAGCTCTGCCTTACCGTATTCCCTTTTAAGAGCCTTTGCAACCTTTCCACCAAAAAGATGTGCCATGAGCTGCATGCCGTAACAGATACCGAGAACCGGAATTTTGAGATCAAATATCTTTTTGTCAGGGATTGGTGCATCCTCGTCGTAGACACTTGAAGGGCCTCCTGAAAGGATTATGCCTTTTGGGTTAAAGTTCTTTATCTGTTCAAGGGAAACATCAAAAGGAAATATCTCTGAATAGACCTTACTTTCTCTAATGCGCCTTGCAATAAGCTGAGTATACTGAGAGCCGAAATCAAGGACTAATATCTTTTCTTCGTACATTTACCATTCAGGTCTATAATTCGGAGCTTCTTTTGTTATTATGACATCGTGGACATGACTTTCCCTCAGACCTGCATTGGTAATCCGTATGAATTTTGCCTTTCTTCTAAGCTCCGCGAGGTTTTTACAACCACAATAGCCCATACCGGAACGTAGGCCTCCTGTTAACTGATTAACGCTCTGAGACAGAGGTCCTTTATAGGGTACTCTTCCTTCTACGCCCTCGGGTACAAGCTTTGCCAATTCCACACCTGTCTGCAGGTATCTGTCCTTTGAGCCCTGCTCCATTGCACCAAGGGAACCCATACCTCTGTACACTTTATAACTGCGGCCCTGAAAAAGTACTATCTCTCCAGGAGATTCATCTGTTCCTGCAAAGAGGCTCCCAATCATTACAGAATGTGCACCTGCTGCAAGGGCTTTTGTAACGTCTCCAGAGTATTTTATTCCTCCATCAGCAATAATGGGAACTCTATGTTTCTCTGCAAGAGAAGCGCAGTCTTTTATAGCTGTTAGCTGTGGGACTCCAGCACCTGCGATTATCCTTGTAGTACATATCGAGCCTGGACCAATGCCAACCTTTATCCCATCAACCCCTGCCTTTATGAGGTCTTCCGTGGCCTCAGTAGTAGCAACGTTGCCTGCTATGATATCCACATCAACTTTCTTTTTTAATGCCTTGACCATTGCTATGACAGCTTTGGTATGTCCGTGGGCAGTATCAATCACAATTACATCCACTCCTGCCTTGGCAAGGAGCTCTGCCCTATGGATTGCATTTTCTCCAGTGCCTATTGCAGCTCCAACACGAAGTCTCCCAACGCTATCCTTGCAGGCGTTAGGATACTTCTTTCTTTTCTCGATATCCTTTATCGTGATCAATCCTTTAAGATTGTTTTCTTTATCCACTATGGGTAGCTTTTCTATTTTGTACGTATGGAGGATCTTCTGTGCCTTTTCAAGGGTTGTGCCAACAGATGCTGTTATGAGCCTTTCTTTTGTCATGACCTCAGAAACTTTTTTGGAGAATTGTGTTTCGAAACGCAGGTCTCTGTTTGTCAGTATGCCTATAAGTTTCCCCTTTTCTGTTACAGGAATACCTGATATCCTGTATCGTTCCATCAGGGACAAAGCCTCTGAGATCGGTGCAGTAGGCGGGATCGTTATAGGATCAAGGATCATTCCACTTTCAGATTTTTTTACCTTATCGACCTCTGATGCCTGTCTCTCAGGGCTCATGGCTCTGTGGATGAATCCGATTCCTCCCTCGCGAGCTATGGCTATTGCAAGGTTTGCCTCGGTAACAGTATCCATTGCAGCACTTACGACCGGGGTGTTGATTTTTATGCTCTGTGTAAGCATCGTTGAAATGTCGACTTCTTTGGGTAAGACCTCTGATTTAGCAGGTATGAGGAGGACATCATCAAAGGTTAAGCCAATCTGTACACTATCTTGCAGCATTTTTTACCTTTAAAAAATTTTCATAAATCTTACCATGTTACTGTTATATAAAGCAATTGAGAGACATATTCTTAAAGTCGCAGCCGAATGATTGCTGGCATTAAATGACGAAAGCATTTTCAGATCCTGTGATTGAGAAACATTATCTACCCTATTACTTCCCACCTTTTTAAATTTGGACGATTTACCTTGACTCACTTGATGGTTTTTCATTAGTATTAATTCCCTGAAATTTCTTTCCCTTAAAAAGGCAGGCTTCCTTATTTAAGGAATATCTTTATAATAATTGTCTGTTAAATGTATATGTTGTATTGGCATATTATTTGTTCCTCTGTTTTCAGCATGTGGATATTATATTATGAAAGGAGGTGAAGAATAGTGAAATCTTTGTCAATGGTGTTAGGACTAATTGTGTCAATAGCTCTTGTTACATCAGCGTTTGCAGGAATGAATGTCTACGAGTACAAAGATGGCGATATGGGAAAAGTTACTTTTGATGGAAAGCTTCACAATACGAAACTCGGACCGGGCAAGTGTATGGAATGTCACAAAGGTAATATTCCTTTTGCTATGAAGAAACCAGGTACTGAAGGTTCAGTTAAGATTACGAAAGCAGACCATGTAGCAGGAAAGTACTGCGGAACATGCCACGATGGCACGAAGTCATTCAGTTGGGTAGAGGGGTCAGACTGCACAAAGTGCCATAAGAAAGGTGAGGCTCCAGCAGCTGCGCCTGCGCTAGCTCCAGAGCAACTAAAGATACCTGCTCCAGAGCAGCCAGCTGTGCCAGCCCCAGAGCAGCCAGCCAAGTAATAAGAAGCTCTTATTTTTAAACAAGGAGAGCCTGAAAAATTTTCAGGCTCTTTCTGTTTTCAATCGATTTGTTTTTTTTAGATATACGTCAGCCAGGTTTTATACTTATCATTCCTGCCCCTGACAATATCAAAAAATGATGACTGTAATTTTTTTGTTATCTTGCCTGGCCTGCCAGTACCGACGCTCCTTCCGTCAACTTCTCTTATAGGAGTAACCTCAGCTGCGGTACCAGTAAAGAAGGCTTCGTCAGCGATATAGAGCTCGTCTCTTGTGAATCTTTCTTCTACAACCTCGATGCCTCTGTCATGTGCTAACTCAATAATGCTATCCCGTGTTATTCCTTCAAGTATTGAGGTGAGAGGCGTTGTCTTTAACATTCCCTTTCTTACAATAAAAATGTTTTCACCACTCCCCTCAGAAACATATCCCTCTGTATCGAGTAAAAGCGCCTCATCATAGCCACATGATATGGCCTCTTTTTTTGCAAGCTGTGAATTTACATAATAACCACATACCTTACCCCTCGACATATTGGAATTTACATGATTCCTGATAAAGGAGGAGGTCTTTACCCTGATGCCGTTTGTCAGTCCCTTATCTCCGAGGTAAGCCCCCCAGGGCCATACTGCAATAGAAACATGGATAGGGTTTTTTTGCGAATAGAGACCCATAGCACCGTAGCCTATATAGACGATGGGTCTGATATAACATTCTTTAATCTTATTTACCCTTACTGTTTCGATTACCGCATGTCTGATTCGCTCTTGTGAATAGGGGATGTCTATCAAAAATATACGGGCCGAATTAAAGAGCCTCTCAATATGTTCATCAAGCCTGAATATTGCTGGACCTTTCACAGTTTCATAGCATCGTATTCCTTCGAAAACCCCGAGCCCGTAATGCAGGGTATGAGTAAGAACATGCACAGAGGCCTTGTCCCAATCTACGAATTTACCATCCATCCATATCTTTTTCGTTTTAGCTATCATAGGGTACTATTATACCAGCCTTAATATACGTTGACAATTACATTTTTTCAGGAGTACTGATGCCGAGTATTGTGAGACCATCCCTGAGAACTATCCTCACAGCCTCACATAGGGCAAGCCTTGCCCTGCACAGTTCGATATTTTCATCGACAACCCTGTATTTATTGTAGTAGGGATGGAAGAGACCTGAGAGTTCCTGGAGGAAAAAAGTTATCCTGTGAGGTTCGTGTGTATTAACAGCTCGCTCAAATGTCAAAGGATACATAAGAAGCTTTCTGATTATTTTCATTTCCTCATTAGTAGATAGCATTCCGACATCTGAATCATAAAGATCTCCAGTATTAACGCCTTTCTCTTTCGCATGAGCGAATATGCTGTTTATTCTTGCATGGGCATACTGCACATAGAAAACAGGATTTTCTGATGACTG
>DASPRG010000065.1:0-2291 GCA_035624555.1 Thermodesulfovibrionales bacterium | reverse complement strand
AAAGAACCTTTCTTTAAAGAGGTGCGGATTCTTTCTGCGATTTCAACAAAATTTCCGACAGGAGTTGCAAATAAGACAAGGTCAGAGCCCTTACAAGCCTGAGCAGGATCAATTTCAAAGGAGTCGATTATTCCCATCTCCTTTGCCTTCCGGAGGTTCTCGAGCCTCCTTCCATGTCCAGTGAGATGTTTGCAAAGTTTGTACTTTTTCATTGCAAGGGCAAAAGATGCACCGATTAATCCAACACCGACTATTGTTACCCTATTAAAAAAAGGATGAGCCGGAAAGTCGATCATATCTCTCTTCCAATAGCAGCGGCTATTGGTTTTAATTCCTCCATTAACTTCTTAAATGCTGAAGGCTTTATAGACTGCTCTCCATCCGATAGCGCCTCCTCAGGATTTATATGCACCTCGATGAGAAGCCCATCTGCTCCTGCTGCTAAAGCAGCCTTTGACATAGGTGCAACGAGGTCCCATTTGCCTACCCCGTGACTTGGATCAACGACGACAGGAAGATGGGTAAGTTGCTTCAGAAGCGGTACCGCGCTGATGTCAAGGGTATTCCTGGTTGCGGTCTCGAAGGTCCTCACGCCACGCTCGCAGAGGATTACATTCTGGTTACCTCTTGACATTATATACTCTGCAGCCATGAGCCATTCTTTTATTGTTGCTGATAAACCCCTTTTAAGAAGGATAGGTTTGTTACATGTGCCTATCTCAAGAAGGAGTCTGAAGTTCTGCATGTTTCTTGCCCCAATCTGCACGATATCGGCATACTTTATAATGACCTCGATATCCCTGGGATCCATAAGCTCTGTTACGATCAGAAGCCCTGTCTTTTCCCTCGCCTCTGAGAGATATTTCAGACCTTCTTCCCCGAGTCCCTGGAATGAATAGGGTGAAGAACGTGGCTTAAATGCACCTCCCCTGAGAAAGGAAGCACCAGCATCCTTGACTTTCTCTGCTATACTGATAATCATTGTCCTGTTTTCTACAGCACATGGACCTGCCATCACCTGAATCTTTTTCCCTCCGATAACATTCCCCCTGATATCAATAAAGGTATCCTCTGCCTTGAAATCCCTGCTCGCGAGCTTATAGGGTTTGAGTATCCTCATTACATCTTCTACACCAGGCATTACCCTTATAGCATCTTCTTCCTCCTCTGCTATCTTTGAGGTGTCGCCGATAACCCCAATCACGGTCCTCTCAGTGCCCTTTGAGATATTTGACCTGAGACCGCGACTTTCGAGCTTCTTCTCGATTCGTCTTATATCCTCTTCTGTTGCGCTCGGTTTTAAAACAATGATATCCATTTATTCCCCCAATTTATATTAAACAGTCAATAGTCACTGGTCATTGAGAGGCTTTAACTAATGACTAATGATTTTCTTTAATGCTTTAATAAACCTTTCGTTCTCAACTGACAGACCTATGGTTACCCTAATCTCTTGAGGTCCTACTGGCCTGACGATCACACCATGTCTTAACATTTCATTGTACAATACATTCGAATCCTGCTCCAAGAGTATATATAAAAAGTTTGCCTCTGTAGGAATATATCTTATATTGAGAGAGCCGAGTTCTCTGTAAAGGTATTTTTTCCCCTTTTCATTTATTTCCCGAGAATATCTGACATGAGCATCATCTTGAAGGGCATAGATGGCTGCATTTTGTGCTAAAGAATTTGTATTAAAGGGTGGCCTCAGTTTATTCATCTCAAGGATAATGTCGCTTCTTGCAATCCCATAGCCAATCCTGAGACCTGCGAGCCCATAGATTTTAGAAAAAGTCCTGAGTATCAGTATATCTCTTCCTCCTCTGAAATGCTTTATGCTATCAGCATAGTCAGGATCTGCAACATATTCATAGTACGCCTCATCGACCACGATGAGTATCCCGTCAGGGACCCGATCCATTAAGCGATCGAATTCGTCTCGTTTATTGATTGTGCCTGTAGGATTATTCGGATTTGCTATGAATATCATCTTTGTTTTCCGGGTAATTGCCTCTGCCATTGCTTCGAAGTCATGGGTGTAATCCTTCAGAGGTATCTGAACAGGCATTCCACCTACTGCCTGAACAGCCATAGGATAGACAATGAAGGATGGATAGGCCATAACAGCTTCATCCCCGGATTGAAGAAATGTCCTTGCAGCAATATCAATCAGCTCATTAGAGCCGTTTCCGAGCATCAACTCATCCTGTTTCACAGAAAGCCTTTCTGATAAGGCCTTTTTCAGATGGTATCCGCTTCCATCAGGATATCTATTAATGCCATTTGAGGGA
>DASPRG010000056.1:0-6075 GCA_035624555.1 Thermodesulfovibrionales bacterium | reverse complement strand
ATATGATGCACATAGGATCTTCGAAAGACTGCCCAAAGGGTCTCTCAATATCACACCTATTTTCAATCTCGACTGGTGGTTCTGCCCTGTTTGTGATGAAGTTACTTATATGGGTCTTTGTGGCCATAAGGATAAAAAGGCCTCCTTCAGTGGAACATTAATCAGAAGCATCATTCAGGATGGAGTAAAACCGCCCCGCCGTATCTTCAGGCCTGAGGTTTTTGACATGATTATGGAATGTGCTGAAAAGTACGGCTTTGGCAATGCGTTTGTTACAGAGGATTACCTCAAGAGGAGAAATCCTGTATTTACTATCGAACCATTGAAATAATGAGTTGAAATAAAAAAATAAGGAGGAAAAATATGGCAGAAGAAACCTATCCAATTAATCTATGGATCAACGAAGAGCGGCTCGCAAAACTTCAGGCAGCCGGTCTTGCAGGTATGTGTAAAGAAGTGCTGGCAGGGTTAAAGGTTCTTGCTGTTCCCAACACAGCAGATCAGAGAGACAAGATTCTCAAAATATTCCCTATGGCAAAATTTGATACTGCTACTACAAAGAGTATTGAGTTACTCCCAAAGGCAGTAAAAGATAAGATATTTGACCTTGTTGTTAGCAAAAAAACATTAAATGTTATGGAGGACTTCATTAAATCTGTAGAAAAATAACAACGAAAGGAGGTGGAATGACGTTTCAGGTTTCAGTTGATACTGCTCAACTCTCAACTCATTCAATAAAAGGAGGTGTAGTTCAATGCCAAGTTTTGTAATAACTGAAAAATGTGATGGTTGTAAGGCTCAGGACAAAACTGCATGCCAGTATATCTGTCCCCATGATTTGATGGCCCTCGACAGGGAAAAGATGAAGGCATATAATCAGGAGCCTGAGCAGTGCTGGGAGTGCTTTAACTGCGTAAAGATCTGCCCACAGCAGGCAATCGAGGTGAGGGGTTATTCTGATTTCGTTCCCCTTGGAGCAAGCACAATTCCGTTGAGAGGTACTGATTCTATCATGTGGACAATCAAATTCAGGAGTGGCTTGACCAAGAGGTTCAAATTCCCTATTAGAACAACAGTAGAGGGTTCTGTTGATCCCTATGCAGGCAAACCAGAGCCTGATTTTGCAACTGTTAAGAAGCCTGGTTTGTTTACAAAGCCTGCAAGGACTGAATAAATTCAAAGGAGGTGAATATAAATGGAAAAAGAAACTTGTACATTTTCGTATTGTAAAAAGCCTGAAGTTACCGAGGTAGAATGTGACCTTCTCATAATGGGCGGTGGTATGGCTGGTTGCGGTGCAGCATTCGAGGCTTGCCGCTGGGCAAACGCCAAAAAATTAAAGGTTGTCTTGGTTGATAAGGCTGCAACTGACAGAAGCGGCGCCGTTGCAATGGGTCTCTCCGCTATTAATACCTATGTTGGTGAAAATAAAGTCGCTGATTATGTCAAGTATGTCAGGAACGACCTGATGGGCATTATCAGGGAAGACCTTGTCTATGATCTCGGCAGACACGTTGACGATTCTGTCCACCTTTTTGAAGAATGGGGTCTCCCGATCTGGAAAAAGGGCGACGACGGATTCTCCATCGATGGGCATGAGGCAAAAGAGCAAGGCAAGCCAATGCTCAAGGACGGTGGAACACCATGCAGGTCTGGTAAATGGCAGATAATGATCAATGGTGAGTCCTACAAAGTCGTTGTTGCAGAGGCTGCAAAAAAGGCCCTTGAGTCTAACAGAGCTGCGACCGGTGTTGCACAGAACCATTTTGAAAGGGTATTCATTGTAAAGGCTGTAATGGATACAAACGGAAAAAACGTAGCAGCAGCCATCGGTTTCAGCACGAGAGAAAACAAGATTTATTCCTTTAAGGCAAAGGCAATGCTCTGTGCAACTGCTGGAGCAGTTAACTGCTTCAGACCGAGGTCGGTCGGTGAAGGTCTGGGCAGAACCTGGTACCCGGTGTTTTGCGCTGGTTCAGGCTATGCCTTTGGCATGCAGGCTGGTGCAGAGATGACCTTGATGGAGAATAGATTCGTGCCTGCAAGATTTAAGGACGGTTATGGACCTGTTGGCGCATGGTTCCTCTTCTTCAAAGCAAAGGCAACAGACAGCTACGGTAACGACTATTGTGCTGACAAAGAGTATTTTGATGACGCAGTTGCCAGATATGGCGACTATGCAAAGAATCTCGGCACAGCAATCAGAAACCATCTGATGATGAGGGCCATGAAAGACGGTAGGGGGCCGATCCTTATGAACACCCATACCGCAATGAAAGAGTTCTCCGAGAGAATTATTGGACAACTCGGTGAGAAAGCCGGCGCAAAGAAGCTGAAACACCTCGAAGCAGAGGCATGGGAGGACTTCCTCGACATGGCTATTGGACAGGCATCTCTCTGGGCAGCAAAGAATGTTGAGCCTGAGAAGGTTCCTTCCGAGATCATGCCGACCGAACCGTATCTACTCGGTTCACATGCAGGCTGTGCAGGGTTCTGGGTAAGCGGCCCTGGCGACCTTCCGGGCACACCGGAACATTATTCCTGGGGATATAACAGGATGTCTACCGTACCCGGTCTCTTTATGTCAGGTGACGTTGTCGGCGCATCAGGCCATAAATTCTCATCAGGTTCCCATGCAGAAGGCAGAATGGCAGCCAAGGGTGCAATAGCATACATCCTCGACCACGCAGACTACAAGCCATCACCAAAGCTGTCCCTTGATGAGATTGCGGCTGAACTATACTTGCCGTTCGAGATCTATGAGAAATATAAAACCTACACAACCGATCCAGGCACGAACCCTAATTACATCGGTCCAAAAGCACTCCAGGCAAGGCTGATGAAGATCGCTGATGAGTACTTTGGTGGTTGTGCAACATGGTATATGACCTCAAAGACCATGCTCGAAGAAGGACTCAAGCTGCTTGACATGCTCAAAGAGGATGCTGGCAAAATGGCAGCAGCCAACCTCCACGAGCTTCTCAGATGCTTTGAGAACTATCACAGGATTCTGTCTGTTGAGGCACATGCACGGCACATCCTCTTTAGAGAGGAGTCCAGATACCCTGGCTACTACTACAGGGGTGACTTCAACAAGATTGACGATGCAAACTGGAAATGCTTTACAAACTCAAAGTACAATGTAGAAACCAACAAATGGGAGTTTAAGAAAGTACCATACGTGCAGATGTATCCGTAGTTGATTATCGAAAAGGGAGGGCTCAGCCCTCCCTTTTCTTTTTAAGATTCCTTTAAAGATTTTTATTGACAAGTGTGCTATAATTTCCCCGTTCAATTGGTAAGTTAAAAAAAGATTGTTATATTTTTATAACTATCTCTTTGTGACTTACTGCCTTTAAGGAGGGTTACTATGGCAGAGAATAAGAAAGTTCTTGTTGTCGGAGGAGGTATAAGCGGACTCACCGCTGCAATCGAGACAGCAGAAGCAGGGATCAACGCTTGTATTGTTGAGAAGAACGCCTATCTTGGTGGAAGAGTGGCACAGATTAACAAATACTTCTGGAAACTCTGCCCCCCGAACTGTGGCCTCGAGATACAGTTCAAGAGAATTAAGAACAATCCTCGGATCACGTTTCATACCCTTGCAGAAGTTGAGGATATCAAAGGTGAGGAAGGTAATTTTGATGTAACCGTTAAACTGAACCCAAGATATGTTAATGACAAGTGTGTCGGCTGTGACGCCTGTGCACAGGCGTGCCCGTCTTACAGAGAGAATGAGTTTAACTTCGGTATGGACAAGACAAAGGCTGCTTACCTGCCTTTTGAACAGGCATTCCCCTTCCAATATGTAATTGATAGTAAATACTGTTCTAAGGACTGTATGAAGGCATGTTTTGACGCATGCAAATACAATGCAATTGACCTCGAGATGAAACCTCAGAAGATAAATCTGAAGGTAGGTGCAGTAGTTTTGGCAACTGGTTGGAATCCCTATGATATAGGCAAATTAGATATCCTGGGGTCCGGTAAGATTAAAAATGTCATCACAAATATGATGATGGAGAGGTTAGCATCAATCGACGGACCCACAAAAGGAAAGATTGTCAGACCTTCGGATAGAAAAGAGATAAAGAATATTGCCTTTGTTCAGTGTGCAGGATCAAGAGATGAAAACCACCTGCCATATTGTTCTTATATATGTTGCTTAGCCACATTAAAGCATGCTATGTATGTGAAGGAACAGTATCCTGAAGCAAAAATACAAATATATTATATAGACATTAGAACCCCCGGACTGTATGAACAGAGATTCTACTGGAAGATAAAAGATGATCCGAATGTAATCTTTACAAAGGGAAAGGTTGCCGGGATTACAGAAGAACCTGGAACAAATGATGTCATTGTCGAAGTGGAAGATATCTATGGTGGAAGTAAAATCAAAGCCAAATTCGACATGGTTGTGCTCGCAACGGGAATGGAGGTATCAACGAAGGGGGCAAAAGTTGGGATTGATATTCCTTATACACCTGATGGGCTTGTAGATGATGCCATTTTAAAGAAAGGTATATATGCAGTGGGAACAATGAAAAGCCCTGCTGATGTGGCTAGATCAGTCCAGGATGCTACCGGCGCTGCTATAAAGAGCATCCAGAGTGTGAAGAGGAGGTAGGGGATGGAAAAAAAGTTTGGTGTATATATCTGCAAAGGATGTGGGATTGGGGATTCTGTTGATATAGAAAAGCTTGCAAAAGCTGCAAAGACCGGGCCCATCAAGGAGGAGCAGATTAAAACACACGATATTTTATGCAGCCCGGAAGGCCTTCAGTTAATAAAGAATGATATTAAGAAAGATGGAATTAATACCATAGTAATAGCAGCGTGTTCTCCCCGGGTTAAATATGAGGAATTTGATTTTCCAGGCTGTATTACAGAGAGAGCCAACATTAGGGAATTTGTTGCATGGATGCAACCTCCGAAAACAGATGACACGCAGAGCCTGGCAGAAGATTACGTCCTCATGAGTGTTGTTAAAGCGCAGAAAGGTGATATGCCTGAACCTGCAATCCTTGAAAACCTGAGCAGCACAATATTAGTTATAGGTGGTGGCATTACAGGGATGACCGCAGCCCTTGAAGCAGCTAAAGCAGGATATCAGGTCGTGCTTGTTGAAAAAGAGCCACAACTCGGAGGCTTTGCGAATAAATTATATAAAAAGATTCCAACAAGAGATTTCACGGGTCCAGTCATTGTTGATACTGACATTGATAAGGTGATAAAAGAGGTTGAAAGCAATCCCAATATTAAGGTCTATAAATCATCAAAAATTGAAAAAACAGAAGGACAGCCAGGGTTATATGATGTGACGATATCAATAGATGGAAGTCCTGAGAAGGTGAAGATCGGGGCGATTGTCATGGCTACAGGCTGGGTGCCTTATGATGCAAAAAAGCTTGGCCATCTTGGATATGGAAAATACAAAGACGTTGTGACGAATATTGAATTTGAGCAGATTGCAAAAGGTGGCTCTATTACAAGGCCATCTGATGGGAAAGAGGCAACAAAGATAGCCTTTATTCAGTGTGCCGGCCAGAGAGACCCGAATCATCTTCCTTATTGTTCTTCTATGTGTTGTGCAACGTCTCTGAAGCAGGCACGTTATGTAAGACAAAACCCTGAAGCACTGGCAATGATACTTTACAAAGACATCAGAACTCCCGGAAGGCTTGAAGCATTTTATAGAGAGGCCCAGAACGATCCTGGAGTTATGCTGACAAAGGGCGAAGTAACAGGTGTTGCAGATGCAGGGAATGGGAATCTCTATGTCGAAATGGAGAAAACTTTTTTAGGTGAAAAGATAAAGGTCGAGGCTGATCTTGTTGTCCTTGCAACAGGAATGATTCCTACCACGCGGGCTCCGCAGGAGTATCTTGATGGGTTAACACAGGCTGCTGCTAAAGGAGATGATGCTAAGAAGGCATATTTAGAATCAACTCCCAAACCTGAGTTTATATTAAACCTTGATTATAGACAGGGTCCTGAACTTCCATCCCTTGAAGGGGCATGTGGATTTGCAGACTCAAACTTTATCTGTTTTCAGTATGAAACGAGAAGAAC
>DASPRG010000179.1:0-7371 GCA_035624555.1 Thermodesulfovibrionales bacterium | reverse complement strand
CTCATCCTGTTTCACAGAAAGCCTTTCTGATAAGGCCTTTTTCAGATGGTATCCGCTTCCATCAGGATATCTATTAATGCCATTTGAGGGATTTGAATTCTCTAAGATATCTATAATGAATTTTAGTGCCTTTGATGAGGGTCCAACAGGGTTCTCATTGGATGCAAGTTTTATAGAGTCTCTGATACCGATTTCCCTTTCAAGCTCCTCAATGGGTTTCCCAGGTATGTAAGGCTTAATTGTTGAGATATAATTCGGCGGTTTAATCATCAAGTTTCACCATGAGGATAGGAGCCGAGGATCTTCACATAAAGGCAGCTATCTTTAATATTATCAATCGCCTTTCTCACTTTTCTGTCATCAATGTGTCCTTCCATATCCACAAAGAATATATATTCCCATGCTTTTCTCTTAGAAGGTCTCGACTCTATCTTTGTCAGATTAATTTTTGACTTCTTAAAAGGTGAAAGGATATCATGAAGTGCCCCTGGTTTATCCTTAATCGAGAACATAATGGATGTCTTATCTCTTCCTGTTTTTTGAGTATATTCTTTTGAGATGACGAGGAATCTTGTAAAATTATGTTTACTGTCACCAATATTTTTTTCAACAAAATGCAGGTCGTAGACCTTGGCGGCAAGCTCACTCGCAATAGCCGCTGCCTTATCGTCCTGGGATGCAAGTTCTGCTGCCTTCGCCGTACTTGTGGCTTCAATAATGGGTATACCGGACAGGTTTGACTCAAGCCATCGCCTGCATTGTACTGTCGCAGGCGAAAAGGAGTAAACCTTTTCGATTTTTGTCTTATTGCCACTCTTTGACAGGAGATTATGGGTAATCTCCAACATTACCTCAGCGGCAACCTTGAGGTCGTAATCCATGAACATATCGAGTGTATAGCTGATAACACCCTCATTTGAGTTTTCAATGGGCACAACTCCGAATTCTGCCTTACCAGAGTCGACAGCATCAAATACTGACTTAATACTTTCTACTGGTAGGAATGAAGCTGAGGAACCGAAATGTCTCAATGCTGCTAGATGCGTGAAGGTTGCCAACGGACCCAGACATGCTACCTTCAAGGGTTCTTCGAGGGAAAGCGATGCAGAAAGGATTTCCCTGTATATAACTTTGAGCGTATCATTAGGAAATGACCCTTCACTCAACGATGTGAGGCGTTCCAGGATCTCTCTTTCACGCTCAGGAGAATAGAATTTTGCCTTCTCGTTGCGCTTTATATGTGCAATGTTAATTACAATCTCAGCCCTTTTGTTAAGGAGTTCAACAATTTTATTGTCGATCTCATCGATCTCTCTTCTCAATTTTTCGAGTTCTCCCATCTCTCAAATACTCCTCTATCTTGGATCCTCTTTTTGTCTGACTATTATACCAGCAAAAAGCTATCTTTGTTACGTAAAGACTTTCAAGTACGAACTCAAAAACTTTCTTGATAGGAAGAATCAGGTTAATCTGTGGAAAATAAGTTTCTTAGAGGTTTGCGGCTTCGATAAATATTTAAACTATGAAAGCATTGCCACTTATGACACAATGCAACAGTTTATATAAATACTAATCCTACTTTGTAGAAAACATCATCGTATTTTTCAATCCATCTTACCAATGCTGTTTTAGAGGTGGTAGGTAAATTACTCTTGATTATTATCTTCTGCCCTTCGCTGAGGGATTTCGGTGTGTAGAGGCATAGCCCGGAGTTGCTGACATTAAGGGTAAAACCTATAAAGGTTTCATGAATATTATCAGAGTTCAAAACGTATTCTACCACTGCATAGGAAAAATCCTGACGTCGATGTTTCCTCTTATCCTTTATTTTGCTTCCTTCATCTTTATCTAACATAGATCCCATTTGGCCCTTCCTTAGTTAAGGCGTTGAATGTTATCTACAACAAGGAGACATTATACACATATTTCTAAAATCTTTTTATAAAAATTTTATTTTTTAAAATATTTTATATTTTAATTATAACATTTTCTATAATATTATTTAGCATATTTTATGCCAATAATAAAATACTCATCTTATTGATTTTACTGAGAAAAATGAATTGCTGCTGAACTGATCAAGATACTATGACGATTTTTGTCATTATGATGTGTGTAAACGTAATTTAGAAATTATCTTATAGATAACTCTTTTATGATATTTTGACTTATTTCGAAGTGATATAATAAGAAAAAGTTTTTGTTACATTAAAGATTCAGGCTGAATAAATAAAAGTCGGAAGCCGCCCTCGCAAACAAGATGCAGTTCATCGTAGATGTTATTTGGAGAGTAAATTATGGCTAAATGGGATATTGATCCTGACCACTCTGTTGCTAGTTTTACAGTGAGACATCTAATGATTGCGAATGTGCATGGCCATTTCAGTAAGGTTACTGGTATGATTGATTTTGACCCATCTCATGTCACTCATTCATCAGTAGAAGTAACGATAAATGCTACGAGTATCTGTACCGGGATTAAAAAACGCGATGAACATCTCCGCAGCCCTGATTTTTTTGATGTAGAGAAATATCCAGAAATCATTTTTAAGAGTACAAGCGTTGAGATCACCGGGAGTAACCGCTGCAAAGTCAACGGTGATCTGATCATCCACGGGATTAGACGCCCTATTATTTTAGAGGCGGAGTATTTTGGACCAGTGAAGAGCCCTTATGGCGCAACAAGCATTGGCTTTGCTGCGATGACCAAGATCAATCGAGAGGATTACGGTATAGCATGGAATGAGGCTATGGAAGCCGGCGGGGTTATGGTCGGCAGAGATATTCTAATTGTTCTGGACGTGGAGGCTGATTTAGCCGGCGAGTAAACTTCGGTATTGCATAAATAGCTCTTTTGCACTTTAGACTATTTGTTCAAAGTGGCAGGTAGGCTTTTGGGTTTAAATCGAGCCCAACAATATTTCCTGCTTCAAGATGACAATATCCAGCTGATGCAATCATGGCAGCATTATCAGTGCAAAGAGACACAGAAGGTATAAATACTTCTGCTCCCCTTTCATCTCCCATTTCTTTCATCTTTTTTCTTAACTCTCTGTTTGCAGCTACTCCGCCTGTGAGGACAATCTGTTGTATGCTTTCTTTTTTGATTGCCCATTCTGTTTTCTTCACAAGGACATCGATGATAGATGCCTGGAAAGATGCAGCAATATCATTGAGTAATGCGTGATGCGTGATGTGTGATATGTCTTTACCCATTACTTTTAACTCATTACGCTTTACGAAATTCAGTACTGCTGTTTTCAGTCCGCTGAAGCTGAAATCAAAGGATTCTGGTAGATATGCCCTTGGGAAGTCTATTGCTCTTGGATTTCCATCCTGTGCAAGATTCTCGATTGCCGGACCACCAGGATATCCGAGACCGAGGAACTTTGAGATCTTATCATATGCCTCGCCTGCTGCGTCATCCCTTGTCCTACCAAGCTCCCTATATGTACCAAAACCATCAACCCTGTAAAGGCATGTATGTCCTCCTGAAACAATGAGAGCAAGGAAAGGGAAGGGCGGCCTTGACTCTTCAAGATATGCAGAGAATATGTGGCCTTCGAGGTGATTCACTGAAAGGAGAGGAGTACCTTTGGAATAGCATATGGCCTTTGCAAAAGAGCACCCAACAAGTAGGGAGCCTATCAGACCAGGACCATGGCATACTGCAACTCCTGAAAGATCATCAAGTTTAATACAGGTTGTTTTTAATGCCTCATCGACCACAGGCAATATCATTTCGATATGTCGGCGAGATGCAAGCTCAGGGACAATACCTCCATATTTTTTGTGTATCTCTGTCTGGTTAGAGACTATGTTGGATAAAATCCTTGTTCCATTCTCGACAACAGCTGCTGCTGTATCATCACATGAGGTATCAATCCCCAAGATTATGCTCATATATCTTTACGTCCCTTGGGAGGAAAGGCTCGAATAGGCCATCTTTCAAATCCGTATTCATTTTTATATCCTTTAGGATTATCTCAATCCTGTTAGAGTGCGAATCTTTTATTGTGAAAGAACTTATTGGAAAATCACTCTCAGAGGGCTCGATTTCTATAGAGAGGATACCACCCATGGGATTTTTTGGTTTCAGGAGGAGATGGTTGTCCTTTTCGGAAACTGAGAACTCTTCCTGGATTCTCCCAAATCCGTTCAACAGGGCTATTGGTGCCTGGCCATAGGTATTCCAGTCAAATTTACCTCTGAATGCCTGTCCTTCTTTTTTCTGGTATATGATGATCTCATCATTATTGATGAAAACCTCCTGGGGTTTCTTTCCCTTATACTCCCATTTCAACTTCTTCGGAATCTTAATTAGGAATTGGCCTCTATATGTATCAGTGCGCTTCAGGTCCTTTATGTAGCTTTTCTGCATAAAACTTCCTTTTATGTCTCTGATATTCTCGTAAGCCTTCTGAATCCTTTGTATTTCTTCATCGACTGAAGAAGCAGGGGAAGCAGACCAAGTGAAGACCAGAAGAGTAATTAGAGTGAGAAAAGATAATACCATCTTCATGGGATAGTATATCAGGAAAAAGGCTTTACGTAATAGTTGTTGATCGGAAGCATATCCTGTTAAGTAATAAATTGACCATTGATTCTAAAAGATTAAAAATAAAACCGTAAGGATATAGTATTTTCGCTCATTCTCGTCCCCCGATCACGAAGGTTTTCGGGATCGGGGGACTCCGAGGATTTTGCCTCTTTACATTTAAATATTCTCATTGGACTATCAGCAAAATAAGCCGCTCAAATACTATATCCTTACCATCACGGAAACGGAGACGTTTAGATGTTTAATTGTTGATTTGAAATGGTTACAACGTTTATAGTTTTTTATGACTTGTAGTTGGCGTTTTATTGATAGTGGTTCTTGCAGAGCTTCCTACAATATGGCTATGGATGAGGCGATTGCAACAGCAGTCAAAAAAGGGAATTCACCCCCCACATTGAGGCTTTACGGATGGAGCATTCCGTCTGTCAGTATCGGATACTTTCAGAGGATGACTGATATTGACATTGATTATTGTCAGGAGCGAGGTATCCCTATCGTGAGAAGACCCACCGGGGGCCGTGCAATTTTGCATGACTATGAGATTACATACAGTTTTTCTATAAAGACAGACTCGGGGATTTTCTCAAAAGGCTTACTCGACAGCTATGAAAAGATCAGCAAGGCTTTTAGTCTTGCACTTTCAAAAATAGGCCTTGCACCAGAAATGAAACTACAGAGAGAACCTCATCGTAGCAGAAGCCCATTATGTTTTCAGTCAACATCATACGGAGAGATAACTATTAACAGTAAGAAAGTTATTGGCTCAGCTCAAAAACGCTGGTCTGACGGTCTTCTTCAGCAGGGTTCTATCCCCCTAATTATTGAAGAGGAAGAAATCGCTAAGGTATTCAGACTCAAATCGTCTGAAACAGGAAAGAAGTTTACCGGATTAAAAAAGATACTTTCAGATTTAAACACTGAGAGTTTCAAGAATGTTATAAGAATTTCTTTCGAGGAGACCTTTGATACTTCGCTCATTCCCTTATCTCCATCAAATGAAGAGGTCTCTCTTGCTGGAGAACTTGAAGTCAGAAAGTATCGCTTATCTTCGTGGAATTTCCAGAGATAGAGATTCCTGTGCTATAATTTTAACTTTTAAAAAGACATGAATAACAAGGATTATTATAAGACACTTGGCGTTAGTGAAGGTGCTACTGCAGAGGAGATTAAGAAGACCTACCGGAAGTTAGTTTTTCAGTATCATCCTGACAGAAACCCGGGCAATGAAGATATGATGAAAGAGATCAATGAGGCTTATGCTGTCCTTTCAGATCCCGGGAAGAGAAGAGAGTATGATTCCTACAGGCAGAGTTATGGTTCCTTCGCAAGAGACCGGCTCAGACAGGCTTATACAGAGCAGGATATCTTCAGGAATTCTGATATTTATCACATCTTTGAAGAACTCAGCAAGGTATTCGGTTTCAGCAGACCTGAAGATATCTTCAGTCGTAACACCTTCTACGGGACACAGTATAAGACATTTGAATTCAGAGGTCCTGGATTCTCCGGAAGTTTTTTCTTTTCAGGACCAATGTCAAAAGTCTATCAGGACATGATAAAGGGAGCCCCGTCCCAAACAGATGTAGCACAAGCCTATAAACCTTCCCTGTTTTCCAGAATATTCCTCAAGGGCTTAGAAGCATTCCAGAGGCATGTCGCAAAGAAATACGGCTTGGAACTGCCTGAAAGGGGTAAGGATATTCAGGATGAGATCAAAATTAACCCTGAGCTTGCAGGGGCCGGCGGCAAAGTCCTGTACCATTATATGAAACCTGGCAATGTACGGGATCTCATGATTAAGATTTCACCTGGGATAAGGGAAGGGCAGAGAATAAGACTCAAAGGTATGGGCGGGGATGGAAGACATGGCGGCGAGCCCGGTGACCTGTACCTCAAGGTCAAAATTCACACCTCTTTTCTGGAAAAGATCAAAGAACTATTCAGGAAATACAGTGGCTAAGACCTGTCTCAGTCATCGAAGAGTATCGTATGAAGAGCTTTCATTGAATCCCTGTCCATGCAATTGAGTTTCTGTATCTCATCAGCCGTATAGATTTCTCCTCTAAGGCCATGAGTCGTGAAAAGCTCGATATCTTCTTTATCAGCAACTACCCAGAGGTGTGCCTGCAAGGGTTCACTCCATACCTTTACTGCAACATGGCTGCGTTTAGCATTCTTACTTTCATCATTGACTCGTGTTGTTTTTTCTTTGTGTACAAGGTTCATAGCTACATCATATAAGCAGGGAGATAAGAATCACAGTGATTAAAATCACCCCAGACCCTACTAACTCTTTTTACATACATTTTTCTTGAACTCATCCATAAATGAACCGGGAGCAATTTTCATCCATTGAAGTTCATTATCTTTACATGAATATGATTTTAAAATGTTTCCGTCTAATTTGTAGATAATGATATCTCTAATTGCGCCGGTTTGTTTTTCACAATTTATTGAATATCTTATCCTGGTCTCTTCCTGCTTTCTATCGATGTTCTTGGTCCAGAAAGTCACAATAGGCCCGCTTACTTGCATGCTCTCAAGATCAATATAAAATCGTTCTCCAATTACCGAAGTTTCAATTTGCAGCCATTCATCAGAATAAGATGTGTTGACAGCGCAAAAAAAGAAACTTAGAGTGGTGACTGCAGAAAGGATTAAAGTTTTCATATTTTTAATCTATTACCTTAAAGAGTATTATAAAGCCTTTCAGAATGGATTTATTATCAATTATCGGGCTACATCTCAGATGGAGGTCAAGTTTTTTATAGAGAAACATGAGAATAGTTTGATATGATCATGATAAGAAA